>JAGVGD010000115.1 GCA_020057245.1 Thiobacillus sp.
GCTCCGAAGCCGGTTGTGGCGCCGCCCGCACGGGTTCCTGCGCCCAAACCCCCGTCCGTGCGTCCGCCCGAGCGCGCACAACCCAAACGCCCGGTTGCTCCTGTGGCAGCAGACGAGCCGATCATCGGGCCGGAGGCGGCTATGCTGCCGCCAGCCGTCGCCGATCCCGTCGAGGCTGAACCCGGATTGACGAATCCGGATGAGTCAGTGCCGGAGGTGGCCGCGCCAACTGAACCGGAGCCGCCGCCGCTCAATGTCCTGCCGGCGCGTCTCGATTTGCGCTATCGCCTGAGCTATGGCATCGCCAGCGGCCAGCAGACGCTGGTGTGGGTCAACGAGGGCGAGCGCTACACCCTGACCAGCGTGGCGGCCGCCACCGGCGTCGCTGGCATGCTTTATCGCGGCCATTTCGCGCAGACCAGCCGCGGTCGCATCACGCCAAAGGGGCTGCAGCCGGAAGAGTTTTGGGATCAGCGCGGCAAAAAACACAGCCGCGCAAGCTTCGATACGGAACGTGGAGAGATCGTGCTGGTGCCCGACAAAGGTGCACCGCGCCAGTTCAGCTTTGAGGGCGAAGTGCAGGATGCGCTCAGCCTGTTTTTCCAGTTTGCGCTGACCGCGCCGCCCTCGGGCGAGCAGCCGGCGTACACCGTGTTCAATGGCAAGAAGCTGCGCAACTACCGCTATGAAGTGCTGGGTGAAGTGCAGCTGGACACCCGGCTGGGCGCGTTGCGCACGCTGCATCTGAAGCGGGCGGATGTGGGCGACGGCCGCTTTGAAATCTGGCTGGCGATCGACCGCTATTACCTGCCGGTGCGGATGCAGCGCAGCGAAGAAGGCGACAGCGTGATGCAGCTCGACATCATGAGCATCACGCCCTGAACTGATATCGTCCCGCTTAGGGCAGCCCCGTCACCCGCGCGCCCACAGCGATGCCGTGTCGCGCGAATTGCCCCTGCGCTACTTCCAGCGCGTAAGGTACCTCGGCTGCAGCGCAATGCAGCGTGTCGGTTTGCGCTTGCATGTCGGCGATGTTGACGATGCGGCCGCGATGGTCGATGAAGGCAATCGACAGCGGCAGCGGTGTATTGCGCATCCAGAAGCAATGTGTGGCGGCTGTTTCGAACTTGAACAGCATGCCGCCGTCGGCCGCGAGCCGGGCGCGTCCCATCAGCCCGCGTTCGCGTGCGTGCGGCGTGGCGGCAAGTTCAACCTGGAAAACCTGCTTGCCGATGGCGAGCGGCAGCAGCGCGCTTTCTGCTGCCGTGCTGGCGGCGCTCCATGCGGCCAGCAGTAGCACCAGGCAAGCAAGCTTAAAGCGCATCACGCATGGTTTCGGCCAGCGCCAGCGCGGCTGCCGGGTCGGCGTCGAGCACGTTGAAATGCCCCATCTTGCGTCCCGGCCGTGCGGTTTCCTTGCCGTACAGTTGCAGTTTGATGTTGGGATGCGCCAGCAGCGTGTCCCAGTGCGGGCCGCCGTTTTGCCAGCGGTCGCCAAGGATGTTGACCATCACCACCGGCGACAGCAGGCGGCTGTCGCCCAGCGGCAGGCCGACCAGCGCGCGCACCTGCTGTTCGAACTGGTCGGTGACGCAGGCGTCCAGCGTGAAATGCCCGGAATTATGCGGACGCGGCGCAATTTCGTTGACCATCAGCAGGCCATCGGCGACGAAGAATTCCACTGCCATGATGCCGACATAGCCCAGTTGGCTGGCCACTTCGCGCGCCATCGTGCGCGCCTGCCCGGCGAGGCTTTCGGACACGCGGGCGGGCACGATGGAGACATCCAGAATGCCGTTGACATGGCGGTTTTCGGCGACCGGGAACAGCACGCATTCGCCCGTGTCATTGCGCGCCAGTACCACCGACACTTCACATTCCAGATTGACAAAGCCTTCCAGCACGCAGGGCTGGCTGCCGAATTCGCGAAAGGCGGCACGCGCATCTTCAAGTGTGTTGACCCGCGCCTGGCCCTTGCCGTCGTAGCCGAAGCGCGACACTTTCAACAAAGCCGGCGTGCCGGTCGCAGCCAGCGCAGCCTCAATCCCGGCCTCGGTATCCAGCAGCGCGAACGGCGCGGTGGCAAAGCCCTTGTCTTTCAGCCAGGTTTTTTCGTGGCTGCGGTCCTGCACGATGGCGACGGCCGCCGCACCCGGCGACACCCGGCAATGGCGCGCCAGCTCGATCAGGCTGGCCGCCGGCACGTTCTCGAATTCGGTGGTGACGGCGGCGCAGGCTTCCCCCAGTTGTTGCAAGGCAGCGGCGTCGCTGTAGCCGGCCTGCAGGTGGACGTCGGCCATTTGCCCGGCCGGACTGGCGGCGTCGGGGTCGAGCACCATCACCTTGTAGCCCATGCCGCGCGCAGCGAGGGTGAACAGGCGGCCCAGCTGGCCGCCGCCGAGGATGCCCAGCGTGGCGCCCGGCAAAATGGGCAGCGTCGCCGCGGGCTTATTCGACATCGGGCAACTCCATCGCCAGCACTGCCTGGGCCTGGGTCTGGCGGAAGGCGTTGAGCTGTGCGGCCAGTGTGCTGTCGTAACGCGCAATCTGCGCTGCTGCAAACAGCGCCGCATTGGCCGCGCCCGCTTCGCCGATGGCGAAGGTGGCGACCGGGATGCCCTTCGGCATCTGCACGATGGACAGCAGAGAATCCATGCCTTTGAGGTATTTCGACGGCACCGGCACGCCCAGCACCGGCACGCAGGTTTTGGCCGCCAGCATGCCCGGCAGGTGGGCCGCGCCGCCCGCGCCC
>JAGVGD010000010.1 GCA_020057245.1 Thiobacillus sp.
CGCCGAGAGGCCCTTCGCCAGTTTGATCGTGGCCTGCTCGGTGGCCAGATTGACGCTGGCGTCGAGCACGCCGGGCACCTTGTGCAAGGCCTTTTCCACCCGCGCTGAGCAGCTGGCGCAGGTCATGCCGCTGATGTCGAGGGTGCAGGACTCGGTCGCCACGCTGAAGCCGGCTTTTTCGATGGCGCGCTGGACCGCTGCCAAGTCGGTGTCGCCGGTCACGGTTGCCGTTTCGGTGGCGAGGTTGACAACGGCATCGCTGACGCCGGGCAGTTGCTTCAGTACTTTTTCCACTCGCGCCGAGCAACTGGCGCAGGTCATTCCCTGAATGCTGACAGCGATGGAGGGGGGCATGTTGAATTCCTGATGAATACGGATGAAACGATCGCTTCCCAATTTGGGCATGGCCGCGCGACGTCCGGCGGCAGGTTGAACAGCAGAACGGAATGCGCCTCCATTTTCGCCTGATTGGGGCCGTGTGGAGGATAAGAAATCATGCTCTACAATATGACAATATAAATATCATTAATCCAGTTTGTTCAGGTCGATAGGCTGATTGTTTGGATGGCGCTGCAGCCGTGTCTGGCGGGCGTCTCCCGGAACGGCGCGAGGCGGAATAAACGGAACGGATCGCAAGATCAGGGAGAACGCAATGCAACGTCGAACCATGCTCAAGGGCCTGGTGGCTTCAGCCATGCTGGCAGGTTTCAGGGCGCAGGCCGCACAGGATGCGGGACCGGCCGTCATCCGGGTGAACATCCCCGGGCCGCACCTGTTGCCCTTCCTGCCTATCGAACTGATACCGAAGCTGGGGATAGACCAGGCGCTGGGCGTGCAACTGGCCATCCGTTATCTGCCGAGCGGTATTCTGGCGCTGGAAGATGCGCTGGCGGGCAATGCCCAGTTTGCCGGGGTCGCGTTTACCGCCTTGCCGGCCTTTATCGCCAAACACAAGCCGGTTGCGGCCATTGCGGTTCTGAGCAGCGGCGTGCCGCCTTATTCGGTGCTGATCCGGCCCGATCTGGCCAGTTCGGTGCGCAAGCTGAGCGATCTGCGGGGACGCAGCATCGGTATTCCGATGGGGAGCGTGACGTCGAAAACCTATCTGCAGGTGATGCTGGAACTCTGGCTGGCCGAACACGGTGTACGCAGCAACGAGGTGCGCTGGGTGCAGACCAACCAGAATCTGGCCGGCATGCAGGGCAGTCTGGTCAGCGGCATGGTGGATGCTGTTTTCTGCGAAGAGCCGCTGGCCGGCACCCTGATGCGCAAGAAAATCGGCCTGCAGCTGGCCAGCCTGTCCGAGCCGAGTGCGCTTGGCCGGATGGGGTGGTCAAACCACATCCGTGCGGTGCTGGCGTGTCCGCGCGAGTTGGTTGAGCGTCAGCCGCATCAGGTCGAACTGATGACGGCCATGCTGAAGCGCAGCCTGCGCTGGATGCAGCAGCGCAAGCCCGAAGATATCGTGGCCAAGCTGGGCGTGGAAGATGCCGAGCTGCGGCAGGATCTGGTCAGCCCGATCAAGCGGATTCCAAACCTGTTCAGCCCGGACGGCCGTTTCAAGCCCGCAGAGGTTGAGGCGAGCCGGCAATTCCTGGTCGAGACGAAAGTGCCTTTGCCCGCCGGGATGAATATTCAGGGATTAATCGCCGATAAATGGGTTAACCAGTAAAACGCGAGTCCTGCACCCCATGCTCGTTTGTCACTTTACCCGACCTGTCCGCTGGGTCGCCCGCATTCGCTGGCCGTTCAATCCGGCCGCGCGCAGCGGTTGCGGACGCTGAACGCCCATCATGGAAAAGTGTTTGCGGCAGCGGCTGACTTCGTTCTTTTCGGGGGGCTTGCGACGGCAGGCGTACTGGCATCTCGCGCTCACCATCCTGACCGCCGCCGTCATCATTCTGCTGGCGGCCAGCTGGACGCTGTCCAATATCCGTGAACGCGACCGCGTGCTACAGCAAAACCAGCTGCTGGAACATTACAGCGCTGTGCTGCCGCGGCTGGAAACCGCTTGGTCCACCGCGGCGAAGCAGGCGCAATCCCGCCTCGAATACCTGCGCATCCTCGAGCAGCCGGACGCAATGGCGCAGCCCAAGCTCACGGCCTACCTGAACGCACAATGGACGCTGAGCGAGTTTTCAAACATGCTCATCCTCGACCCGTCCAACCAGGTGATCTTTCATCATGGATCGGAATCCGCTTCGCTCAAGGAGCTATTCGGCGAGCAGGCGACATGGATTTATGTGCCGCAGTTTCATCAGCTTTACCGCGTGTTCCAGTTTCCGATCTGGCTGGGGCCGCGCGGCGAAGGGCGCCTGATCCTGTTCAAATCCCTGTCCAATTCGACCTTGCGGGAAATTGTCATTCCGCAGGCCCACCTTCAGCTCAGCTATCACGGCCAGCTGGTCGCCCAGTCGCATGACACGCCGCCGCCCAGCAACAAAAACACCCTGCGCATCGAACTGCCCTGGTCTGAAGGCCAGGATGCGGACGTTCTTGCGGGCGGCCCGATGCTGGAAATTTATCGCGAGGTCATCGACCAGCTGCCGTACTCCAGTTTCATCCTGCGCGCCGGCGGCGGCGCCATCGTGTTGCTGACGGTGCTGATCTGGCTTTCGGTGGGGCGCTGGCTGGCGCGGACAGCCCATCGCATCGAGACCCTGGGCAAGGGCGCCCGGCTGTATGCCGAGGGCGAAGCGCGCGAAACCCTGGCCGCAGAGCTGGGACCGGCACGACAGAATGACGATGAAATCGGTGAAACCGCCGTCGCCTTCGAACAGATGATGGAGGCCATCCAGAGTCGGGCCCAGGAGCAGCAGTATTACCTGGAGACCTTGTCCTTGCTGGAAGAAGCGGTCATCGAATTGAGTGTGGCGGGCGTCATCCTGCGCGCCAGCCCGGGCTGGAACAAGATCGTTCATCGCAAGGACGCGATCGGCGTATCGATTTTCGAAGACATCCATGCCGAAGACGTCGACATGTTGCAAACGCAACTGAGCGCCCTGTTCGCGGGCGAAAAACAGCAGATCAGCCTGCGCTTCCGGCTGCGTCCACAGTGGGTGGTCAAGCATGAAACCTGGGTCGAGTGCCAGCTGCTGCCCAATACCCACAAATCCGGCACAGTGACCGGCATCCGCGGCGTGTTGCGCGACATCACCCAGACCTATCTGAACGAGCGGCAGATCACCCACATGGCGCTGCACGACGCGCTCACCGAACTGCCCAATCGCATCCTGCTGGAGGATCGCATCAAGAATGCCCTGAGCATTGCCGAGCGCAACCGCCATCTGGTGGGGGTCTGCTTCATCGACCTGGACAACTTCAAGGTCATCAACGATACCCTCGGCCACAAGGCCGGCGACCGGTTGCTGGTGGCTTTCGCCGAGCGTTTGCGCGTATCTCTGCGTAGCGGCGATACCCTGGCGCGCTGGGGCGGCGATGAATTCGTGCTGCTGCTGCCCGACATGCAGTCCCTGCATGCCATACGCAACGTGACCGAAAAAATCATCCAGTCGCTGCAGCCGCCGCTGATCCTCGACGGCAATGAAATCCGCGTCACCTTCAGCATGGGGGCGGTCGTTTTCCCGAATGATGGCGTGGATATCGAGGTGCTGTTTTCACAGGCCGATCGCGCCATGTTCTTTGCCAAGTCGCAGGGGCGCAACCAGGTCTGCTACTTCCAGGACATGGAACGCAGCGATCCCGGCCGGCGCGAGCTGTATATCCAGAGCCATCTTGCCCAGGCGGTCAATCAGGGCAGGATCGAAACCTGGTTCCAGCCTATCGTGGACGCACGCAGCGGCCGCTGCCACGCAGTCGAGGTGCTGGCGCGCTGGCATGACGGCGAATACGGCTGGGTCAGTCCGAGCACCTTCATTCCCATGGCCGAGAGCCTGGGCCTGATCGGCGAGCTTGGCCTGCACATCATGAAGTCCAGTCTGGATGCGGCCCAGACGTGGCATGACCAAGGCCATAAGGTGGCGCTCGCGGTCAATATTTCCAAGCGCCAACTGTTCACGCCGTCGTTCACCCAGCATCTGCTGAGGGAGTTTGAAGAGCGCGGCCTTGATACTTCCATGCTGGTGCTGGAAGTGACCGAGAGCGTGGCCTTGAGCGATGTGCAGAACGGCGCCGAGCGGGTGTCGGAACTGCGGCGGGCAGGCTTCGGCATCGCCATCGACGATTTCGGCACGGGTTATTCGTCGCTTTCGCAGCTGCATGAAATGCGCGCCGACGAGCTGAAAATCGACATCAGCTTCGTGCGCCGACTGGACGAACCCTCCGGCCTCAGCATGGTGCAGGCCATCATCAACCTGGCGCAGCTGTTCGGCCTGAAAACCGTGGCGGAAGGGGTGGAGGATGCGGAGACGGCACAAAAGCTGCGCGAGCTGGGAGTCGATTACCTGCAGGGCTACTGGTTTGGCAAGCCCATGCCGCAAGCGGAGTTTCTGGCCTGGCTTGAGGCGCAGCCAGAATAAACCCGTAGCGCCGCCGCTCACGCCGGCTGAGTTGAGTCGCCTGGCGGCGCGTCAGTCATCGAAGCAGTAGAAATCCGTCTTGGTCACGCCGCAATCGGGGCAACTCCAGTCGTCGGGAATGGCCTCGTAGCGGGTGCCGGGCGCGAGGCCGTGCTCGGGGTCGCCGAGCGCTTCGTCATAGATGTAGTCGCAGAGGGCGCAACTCCATTTGCGGAAGGCGGGGGATTCAACAGATGAAACAGCAGCGGACAGGTTCATGATGGAATTCGCCACGCGTCGAGCGCGGCCAGCAGTTGGTTGAAAATGGCATCGAGTTCCCCGCCCAGTATATCGAGCTGCGGGTTGAGATAGGGCTGGAATACGACGGATGCCGGCCGGTGCGCCACCCAGGTGCGGCCGTCGGCCTCGTACAGGTGAATCCGCAGCGGAATGTCGATGCCGGCCGCCTTGTCCGCCGCCCATACCTTGACGGCGTAGTCCGGGCGAAATACTTCGAGCACCTGGTCGGCCGGCACGCTGATGCCCTTCTTGGCGCAATTGGCCTGGCCATTGGCGTGCGCGACCAGGCCCATCGGGTAGGCGGCGATGGCGGCGATGAGCTTCTCCGCCGCCGCGTCGACGCTGAGCGACACGGCGAAACGGATCATGCTTCCTCCAGTTCCGCTTGCGGCTGCGACAGCGCGCAGGTAGCGGAGTCGAAGTCGTGCAGTTCCTTGCGCAGGTGCTTGATCGCCGGGGTGACGATGGCGATGAAATAAGCCTCGCGCAGGCGCCGCTGTGCCGCGTTGTTCGACAGGTAGCCTTTGGCGCCCAGATGCAGCATCGCTGCGTGGGCGGCTTTCAGGCTGAGTTCGCCGCCGGCCAGGCGCAGTTGCAGGGTGGCTTTCACGTGCGGTGCGCTGCCGTCGCGCTCGATTTTTTCGGCCAGGGCATAGGTGGCGGCGCGGGCGGCATCAAGCTCGGCTTCCAGCGCGTCGGCCTGCACGTCGAGAAAGCGGTTGACGTGGCCGAACTGCTTGTCGGCACGCTTCATCATCGCCACGCAGGCGTCGATCAAGCCGAGGCCCATTCCCATCTGCAGCAGGATGAAAGCCGACTTGGTGCGGTCGCGGAAGGCGTTGAATTCATCCGCGTGGCACACCACTTTCGCGTCGGCGAGGAACACGTCGCGGAACTGGCAGGCGAAGGTGTTGGTGCCTTCCATGCCGATGAAATGCGCGTTCTGCATCAGCGTGAGGCCGGGCGTGCTGCCGTGCATCAGGCCGATCACCAGCCCGGGCGTGTCGGGCAGGGTGGCGCCCATGTGGAAATAATGATCGACACCGATGTTCGACACCCACGGCAGCACGCCGTTGATGACATAGCCACCGTCCACCCGTTTGGCTTTGAGCCGCGCCTCCTCGATGCCGGCGCAGGATTTCATGCTGTTCGACTGCGCGGTGCCGCCGAGCACTTCGCCGCGCGCCATCAAGGGCAGCATCTCGGCCGCGAGCGCCTGGTTGGAGCTGTTGACCACGTACCACTGCAGCGCGTATTCCGCCCACAGCAGAAAGCCGGTCGACACGCATTCCTTGGAGACCTCCTCGATCAGCTGAATCGCGTGCTTGAGGCCATTTTCGGTGCCGCCATGTGCCACCGGCGTGAGGCTGCCGAGCCCGCCGAGCGCGCCTACTTTCTTGAGGAATGCGCCGGGGTAGACGCCCTTGAGGTCGATATCGACCACCTGGGGCGCCAGTTCGGCGGCGATCAGTTCGGAGAGTCCTGGCAGGACTTCAGCGGGCGTGTCCGGCAGGACGTGGGCGAGTGCGGTGGCAGGCATGATGCGCTCCAGAAAAATGACGGATGGGTCAGTCGAGTTCGACGCTGACGTTGACCGGGTTGCGCAGCGTGTTGGCGACCGGCGACCAGGCGTTGGCATGCGCGACCAGATCCTTCAGCTCGGCCTCGGAGGCATCGCCTTCCAGATGCACTTTCACCCGCACGTCAGTGAAGCCGAGTTTCTTCAGCGGGTCGACATCGCCTACGCCCCATACCGCGGTGACGTTGATGTCGCCTTCGAGCTCAAGTTCAAGCTTGGTCAGGGTGATGCCGCGGGCGACAGCATTGGCATGCAGGCCGACCGACAGGCAGGAACCCAGCGTGGCGAGCACGGCTTCGGACGGATTCGGCGCGGTGTCGTCGCCCAGCAGGTGCGGCGGCTCGTCGATCACGTGCGCTTCCAGATTGCGCACATAGGTGAGGTTGCGGAACTTGCTCTCGCACACGGTTTTGGCTTTGAGCGTGACGACCGATTGCGGATTGGCCTTGCCCTTGGTGGCGAGCGCGGCGAGGCCTTCGCCATCGATGGGTTCGAGCACGGTTTGGGTTTTCAGGGCGACGACTTCAGACATGACATGACTCCTCGGATTGGATGGGATCGGAGAACCGATATGTCCTGTATTGCGATTCCCGTGCCAACTCGCTAAAAAATGTCAAGTGATTGATATTTATCGATTTATTAGTCTATTCCCTTGGGTTTGTCGGTTGCCGCGCTAACAAATTGTCAACCATTGTCAGTCCATTTCCAGCCGCTTGATGCGGTAATTCAGCTGGCGCAGCGTCAGTCCCAGCATTTGGGCGGCGCGCGATTTGTTGCCGTGGGTTTGCGCTAGCGCCTGCTCGATTTGCTGGCGGTCGTGCGATTGCGCCGGCAGGTAGGGGCGCACGCTTGAGGGGGGCGGCAGATGGGACGGTGCCGGGGCGCTGGGCGCCCCGACGGCTTCGCTCTGGATCACGCGCTCGACCTCGTGCGCCGAAATCGTCGCGCCCTCTGCCAGCAGCACCAGGCGCTCCAGCACGTTGCGCAGCTGGCGGATGTTGCCCGGCCAGGAATAATCGGCCAGCCGTTCCATGGCTTCCGGTGTCAGTCCGACGTTACGCTGATAGCTCTGGCTGATCAGGTTGAGCTGGTGGCGCACCAGCGGGCGGACGTCCTCGCGCCGTTCGCGCAGCGCCGGCAGGCGGATCGGAATGATGTTGAGGCGGTAATACAGGTCGAGACGGAAGCGTCCCGTGCTCACCTGTTGCTGCAGATCGAGGTTGGTGGCGGCGACGATGCGCACGTCGATCGGGGTTTCGCGGCGGCTGCCCACGCGCTGCAGCGATTTTTCCTGCAACACCCGCAGCAATTTCACCTGCATCGCCAGCGGCAGGTCGCCGATCTCGTCGAGGAACAGGGTGCCGCCATGGGCCTGCTCGAAGTAGCCGGCACGCGCAGTCGAGGCGCCGGTGAACGCGCCTTTCTCGTAACCGAACAGTTCCGACTCGAACAGGTTTTCCGGGATCGCGCCGCAGTTCACCTTGACGAAAGGCAGGTCGCGGCGCGGGCTCGACAGATGCAGCGCGCGGGCGAACAACTCCTTGCCGGTACCCGATTCGCCGAGCAGCAGCACCGTCACGTCGGTCGACGACACCTGCTCGATCTGGCGCAGCGCATGACGCAGCGCCGGCGATTCGCCGACGATGCCAAGCGAGGCCTGTTGCGGCGCGGCGCGTTCGAGCACCCATTTGAGTTCGCGGTTTTCGTTTTCCAGGCGCGCAGTCTGTTCCGCCACGCGATCGTTGAGTTTGAGAATCTGCGTGATCAGCGTGGCGATGATTTCAAGGATGCGCAGATCGTCGGCCAGTGCGCGCGTGCGTCCGCGGATGCGGTGTACGCCCAGCAGGCCCAGCACCTCGCCTTCGTTGCGCAGCGGCAGGGCGATGAAGCTGACGGTTTCGTTCGGCAGGCGGTCGCGTTCGACCGCGCGCGCGAGGTAATGCGGGTCGGCGTCGATGTCCTGCACGATCGCCGTTTCGCCGCTTTGCAGTACGCGCCCGGTAACGCCGTCGCCCGGCTGATAGACGCCGCGCTCGATTTCCTGCTGGGTCAGCCCGTAAGCGTAGCGGATCGCAAACTCGCTGCCGCCTGGTTGGCGCAGCACCACACGCCCGCGGTTGAGTCCGAGAAACTCCGAAATCAGATGCAGCATCTCGCGGATGACCGGGCCGGGTTCCAGGCTCTTGCCCATCAATCGCGCCGACTCGCGGATCACCAGCAATTCTTCGTCCTGCAGGCGTTCGGCAGGCAATACGGTGGAGGGCATGGCGGCTTCCTTAAAACAAATTGTCAACACTGTGTAATCAAGAAGCGGGCCAGCAAATTGGGCATGGGCGAAGAATGGTTTGTAGAGTGTTTTAAAAACAGTTGCTTAGCGTGAATCGAGCGTGCTGGCACGCTTCCTGAATATGACCTAAGTGGAAACACGACTTTGCGCAGCCGTTTTGCCGAAGCCCCGCTGATTCAGGCGCTTCGACGAATTAAGCTGATGGCGGTCGCCCCGTTCAGCATGCACCACACAAGGGCATCGGGGCGACTTTCTGGTGCGAGGCGACGTGTGATCCGCGGAGCATTTTTTCATTACGACAGGAGCGCGCTATGTCCGGCTTTGACAACCCGTTTGACCCCGATACCAAACTGCACCGTGCAGGCTGCAGCTGCGGTCGCCACCACAGCCAGGCCGACCACGAAGCCGACATGAAGAACGAGGATGCGCGGGTGTCGCGCGTGGTCGAATCGGCGGTGATGCGCGGGCTCTTCCCCGACGACCAGATGCGCCGCAACTTCCTGCGCGCGGTCGGCACCGGCACCGCGATGGCGGCGATCTCGACTTTCTTCCCGATGGGTGCAGCGAAAGCGCTGGCGGCGGAAAAAGGCAAACTGGAAAAGCCCGACCTCAAGATCGGTTTCATTCCGATCACCTGCGCCACCCCCATCATCATGGCGGGCCCGATGGGTTTCTATGCGCGCGAAGGGCTCAACGTGACGCTGCAGAAAACCGCCGGCTGGGCAGTGATCCGCGACAAGGTGCAGAACAAGGAATACGACGCTTCACACATGCTCTCCCCGATGCCGCTGGCGATGTCGCTGGGGCTCGGTTCGGCCAAGCAGGCAGTCGACGTGGCCTCGATCCAGAACATCAACGGTCAGGCCATCACCCTGGCGCTCAAGCACAAGGACAAGATGAATCCCAAGGACTGGAAAGGCATGAAGTTCGGCCTGCCGTTCGACTACTCGATCCACAACCTGCTGCTGCGCTACTACCTCGCCGAAGCCGGCCTCGACCCCGACAAGGACGTCGAGCTGCGCATGATGCCGCCGCCCGACATGGTGGCCAACCTGCGCGCCGGCAACATCGACGGCTTCCTCGGACCCGAGCCCTTCAACCAGCGTGCGGTGTATGAGGAAGTCGGCTTCATCCATACCCTGTCGCGCGACTTGTGGGACGGTCACCCGTGCTGCGCCTTCGGCGTGCAGGAAGGTTTCTACAAGCAGTATCCCAACACCTACGCCGCGCTGTTCCGCGCGATTGCCAGTGCCACCGACTACGCGCACAAGCCGGAAAATCGCAAGGCCATCATCGAGGCGATCGCCCCGGCCAACTACCTCAACCAGCCGATCCCGGTGCTGGAGCAGGTGATGACCGGACGCTTCGCCGACGGGCTCGGCAAGGTGAAGAACGTGCCCGATCGCGTCGACTTCGATCCCTTCCCCTGGCAGTCGATGGCGGTGTGGATCCTCACGCAGCTCAAGCGCTGGAACTACATCAAGGGCGACATCGATTACAAGATGGTCGCCGAGGAAGTGTTCCGCGCCACCGATGCAAGGAAGCGCATGGCCGAACTGGGGCTGAAGGCGCCGGCATCGAACTACACCAAGCACACCATCATGGGCAAGGTGTTCGATCCGACCAAGCCTGTCGAATACCTCAACTCATTCGCCATCAAACGCTCATGAAGACGCGACTCTCACTCAGCCAGAAAGCCAGCCTGCTGTCGCTGGGTTTGTTCGCGCTGATCCTGCTGGTCTGGTATCTGGCGACCTTGCCGGATGCCAGGGTGGCGGCGGTCAACGTCGATCCCGAATACGCCGCGCTGATGGGCGGTGGCGCGGCGAGTTCGGCGTCGAGCTTCCCCACGCCGCTGGCGATGGCGCAGACGATGTGGGAGAGGCTGTCCGATCCGTTCTACGACAACGGTCCCAACGACAAGGGCATCGGCATCCAGCTCGCGTATTCGCTGGCGCGCGTGCTCGGCGGCTTTTTCCTCGCCGCTGCCGTGGCGATCCCGCTCGGTTTTGCCATCGGCAACTCGCGCGTGTTCTACCAGGCGCTCAACCCCTACGTGCAGTTGCTGAAGCCGATTTCGCCGCTGGCATGGATGCCGCTCGCCTTGTACACGATCAAGGACGCGTCCGCCTCGGCCATTTTCGTCATCTTCATCTGCTCGCTGTGGCCGATGCTGATCAACACCGCGCACGGCGTCGCCAACGTGCGGCGCGACTGGCTCGACGTCGCGCGCACGCTGGAGGTCAATCCGCTCAGGAAGGCGTTCCGCGTCATCCTGCCGGCTGCCGCGCCGACGATACTGACCGGCATGCGCATCTCCATGGGCATCGCCTGGCTGGTCATCGTCGCCGCCGAAATGCTGGTCGGCGGCACTGGCATCGGCTACTTCGTGTGGAACGAGTGGAACAATCTGTCGATCACCAACGTGCTGTTTGCGATTCTGATGATTGGCGTCGTCGGCATGGCGCTCGACAGTATTTTCGGCGTGCTGAGCAAGCGCGTCGCGTATCAGGAGTAACGCATGTCAGCCATCCCTCCCTTCCTGCAGGTCGAAAACCTGGCGCGTGCCTATCCCAGCCCAACCGGCGGGGAAGCCATCACCGTGTTCGACCACGTCAACTTCCATATTCACAAGGGCGAGTTCATCTGCGTCACCGGCCACTCCGGCTGCGGCAAGTCGACCATCCTCAACATCCTGGCCGGACTCGATGCCGCCACCACCGGCAACGTCTTCATGGACGGCCGCGAAGTGGCCGGCCCCAGTCTCGACCGCGGCGTCATCTTCCAGAGCCACGCGCTGATGCCCTGGCTTTCCGTGCTGGAAAACGTGTCGTTCGCGGTGAAGTCGCGCTGGGCATCGTGGAACAAGCAGAAAGTGCGCGACCACGCCATGCGCTATATCGAACTGGTCGGCCTCATGGGCGCCGAGCACAAGAAGCCGTCGCAGTTGTCGGGCGGCATGAAGCAGCGCGTCGGCATCGCGCGCGCGTTTTCCATCGAGCCGAAAATGCTGCTGATGGACGAGCCCTTCGGCGCGCTCGACGCGCTGACGCGCGGCGTGATTCAGGACGAGTTGCTGAAGATCTGCGCCGAAACGCAGCAGACCGTGTTCATGATCACGCACGACGTTGACGAGGCCATTCTGCTCTCCGACAAGATCATGCTGATGTCGAACGGCCCGCATGCGCGCATTGCCGAAATCGTCAACAACGGCTTGCCGCGTCCGCGTGAGCGCAGCGCCATCCACAAGCAGCCGCACTACTACCCGATCCGCAACCACCTGGTCGATTTCCTGGTAAGCCGCTCGAAGCAGTTTGGCGCCCTGCGCGACGCGCCCGACGCCCCGAGTTCGCCCACCGTGTTCGACCCCGCTGATCTGCTGGTGCCCGAACCGCCCGTTGTCCATACGCCGCCCGTCGGCAAACCCCACATCCACCTCGTCAACGCTTAAGGACCATCATGACCCGCACCGAAGTCACCGACCTCATCCTCGCCGCCAAACACAAGAAAGGCCTCAAGTGGGCCGAGATCGCCAAGAAAGTTGGCCAGAGCAAGGAATGGACAACCGCCGCATTGTTGGGGCAAATGACGCTCGACAAAAAGCAGGCCACCATCGTCGGCAAGCTGCTCGGGTTGTCGCCGGAAGCGGTCGACCAGCTGCAGATGGTGCCGTACAAGGGCAGCCTGCCCTCCGCCGTGCCGACCGATCCGCTGATTTACCGTTTTTATGAGTTGATCATGGTGTACGGCATCACGATCAAGTCGCTGATTCACGAAGAGTTCGGCGACGGCATCATGAGTGCGATCGATTTTTCGATGGATATTTCGCGGGTGGAGGATCCGAAGGGGGATCGGGTGAAGATTGTGTTGAACGGGAAGTTTTTGCCGTACAAGATGTACTGAATATCAAGCCCCTCTTCTGCTTGCGGGGGGGGTTGCCGGCTGCGCCAATGGCTGCTGGGTTGGGCGGTAAGCCGGTGGCTTCCCCCTTTGGAAAAGCACCCTGAAGGGCATAACAGTGAACAGACCTCCCCCTTTGGAAAAGGGGGATTGAGGGGGATTTGAAGTCGTTGCTTGACTACTGACTGTTGGCCGGGCTACCCCCGGCCAACAGTCAGTAGTCCAGCAAAGACCTCAACTACAGCAACCAGCCCAAGCTCAAAGCAAAACCCGCATAAGCAAGCGCCTTGCCGTCCACCCCTCAGCGCCGCGCACTCGCAAACGGATAATCCTTCGGCAGCAACACCCACATCTTTCCCTGCTGTTTCATCCGCCCGGCAAGCTCGCCTGCAGCATCGCCGAATCCCCAGAATAGATCCGCCCGCACGCCGCCACGAATGGCGCCGCCGGTGTCCTGCGCCATCACCAGCTTGTTCAGCGGCAGTGTCGAATTGGGCTGGGTGGTGGCAAGAAAAACCGGTGCACCGAGCGGGATGTAACGCGGGTCGATGGCGATCGAGCGACCGCCTGTGAGCGGCACGCCGAGTGCGCCGAGCGGGCCGGACAGGCCGTTGGGCAGTTCGCGGAAGAACACGAAACTGGGATTGCTGGCGAGCAGTTCGGGCAGCTTGCCGGGATTTTTCATGCCCCAGTCTTTGATGCCCTGCATCGAGGCCTGTTCCAGCTTGAGTTCGCCGCGCTCGACCAGCAGTTTGCCGATGGATTTGTAGGGGTGGCCGTTCTGGTCGGCGTAGCCGACTCGCAGGTGCGTGCCGTCTGGCAGCTCGATGCGGCCGGAGCCCTGGATCTGCAGAAAAAACAGATCGACCGGGTCTTCGACCCAGGCGATGGGCGTGCCCTTGAAGCCGTTGCCGTTGGCGGGCATTTCGATTTCCTTGCGGGTGGGGTAGGGCACCAGCTTGTTGCCGGTCAGGCGCCCGCGCAGGCGCAGGTTTTTCAGTTCGGGATAGACGCTGGCCAGATCAACCGTGACGAGATCGTCCGGCACGGCGTACAGCGGATAGCGCGCCCGTTCGGTCTGCACGCGGTCGCCCTTGAGCAGCGGTTCGTAATAGCCGGTGATCAGGCCTTCGGTGCTGCCGTCTTCCTGGGTGGCCTGGTACAACTGGAAGCGCTGTTCGAAAAAGGCACGGGTTGCGGCATCGTCGGGCGGCGGCAGGGCGGCGGCATCGTTGCAGACAGCCTGCCAGGCGCTTTGCTTTTTGAGCGTGCTGCAACTGAGCAGGAAGGCGCCCCAGACCTCGTTCACCGTGTCGTTCTGCCATAGGCCGAAGCTGGCCCAGTCCACCGGCTTGAGCGTGGGGAAGCTGGCGGCTGGCGTCGGGATCAGCGCCGGTGGGCGTACCACTGGCGGAACGGGTTTCGGGGTGGGTGCCGGCGGCTGCACCGCGCAGGCAGACAACAACAAGGCGAACAGCCACGGGCTTGCGCGTAACAGCATCACGGGTGAAGATGGCTCAGATCAAAAACACGCATCGAGTATAACAATGGGGAGATGGGTTTGATGGGGAGCCAAGGGCTGGGCTGGCTGATGCTGGAGGCTGGAATTGCGCTGAGCCTGTTCGTGTTCATCGTCTGGTGGACGATGAAAAAATAGCCAGGCTTCAGTGCAGGATGCGCGGCATCGACAGCGTGAACACCGGGATTTCGGCATCGAACTTGTTGCCGTCTTCCGCCACCATCTGATAAGTGCCGCGCATGGTGCCGACCGGCGTCGCCATCGCGGTGCCGCTGGTGTATTCGAAACTCTCGCCCGGCCGCAGCAGGGGCTGTTCGCCGACCACGCCCAGGCCTTTGACTTCCTGGGTGACGTTTTCCGCGTCGGTGATGATCCAGTGGCGCGAAATCAGTTGTGCGGCCACGGTGCCGGCGTTGGCGATGGTGACGGTGTAGGCGAACACGTAACGGTCGGACGCGGGGTCGCTTTGGTCTTCCAGATAGGTCGTATTGACGCTGACGCTGATGTGATATTTCTTGCCTTCGGCCACGGTTTTGCTCGACGGGATGGAATGGGCGCAGTGTAACGCAATGACGTGGCGGGCTGCTAAAATGGCCGGGTCTATCCTAATAACCCCACCCAATAACCCCGGAGCCTTCCATGACTTATCGCATCGCCCCATCCATCCTGTCTGCCAACTTTGCCCGTCTGGGAGAGGAAGTCGATAACGTCCTGGCCTCCGGCGCCGACATCGTCCACTTTGACGTGATGGACAACCACTACGTGCCGAACCTCACCATCGGCCCGCTGGTCTGCGAGGCGCTGCGCAAACATGGCGTCACCGCGCCGATCGACGTGCACCTGATGGTCAAGCCGGTCGATCGCATCATTCCCGATTTTGCCAAGGCAGGCGCCACCTACATCACCTTCCACCCGGAAGCCTCCGAGCACGTCGACCGCACCATCGGCCTGATCAAGGAAAACGGCTGCAAGGCCGGCCTGGTGTTCAACCCCGCCACCCCGCTCGACGTGCTGGAATACACGCTGGACAAGCTCGACATGGTGTTGCTGATGTCGGTCAACCCCGGCTTCGGCGGCCAGAAGTTCATCCCCTACGTGCTCGACAAGGCGCGCGCCGTGCGCAAGATGATCGATGACCGCGGCCTCAAGGTGAACATCGAAATCGACGGCGGCGTCGGTCCCGCCAACATCCTGGAAGTGGCCCGCGCCGGCGTCGACACCTTCGTTGCCGGTTCCGCCGTGTTCGGCGCCGCCAAGGATAGCGACCCGCAGCGTTACAACTCCATCATCGCCGCGATGCGCGCGGAACTCGCCAAAGTCTGAAACCTGTGAGTGGGTGAGCGGTAAGCGGTGAACGGAAACCCCGCGACCGCACCGCTCACTGCTTACTACAATTACTGCTCACCAAAATGAACTTCCCACTCCCGATCAAAGCCGTCGTCATCGATCTCGACGGCACACTTCTTCACACTGCACCCGATCTCGCCCACGCGGCCGAGCTGATGATGGCCGACCTCGGCCGTCCCTGCCCATCGCTGGAAACGATCTCCACATACATCGGCAACGGCGTGTCGCGGCTGGTCAAGCGCGTGCTCACCGGCGAAATGGATGCCGAGCCGGATGCCGAACTGTTCGCGCGCGCGATCGCGGCTTACCAGAAGCATTACGGCGAGCACGTTTCGCTGCATTCGCGGCCGTTCGACGGTGTGGTCGCCGGGCTCGACGCCTTCAAGGCGATGGGCGTGCACATCGCGTGCATCACCAACAAGGCCGAGCAGTTCACCGTGCCGCTGCTGAAAGACACCGGCCTGTTCGATTATTTCGAGCTGATCCTGTCGGGCGATTCGTTGCCCAAGCGCAAGCCCGATCCCTTGCCGCTGCTGCATGCCTGCGAGGTGTTCAAGGTCAAGCCGGCCGAGTTGCTGCTGATCGGCGATTCGCTCAACGATACTCAGGCCGCGCGCGCGGCGGGCTGCCCCGTGTTCTGCGTGCCCTATGGCTACAACCGCGGCCGCC
>JAGVGD010000038.1 GCA_020057245.1 Thiobacillus sp.
ACCAGCCTGCGCGCACTGGAGGCGGCCGCGCTGGCTTCAAGCACCGAAGCGGGCGAGCTGCATGCCGGCTCGAACGAAACCGACATCTTTATCACGCCGGGCTACCGCTTTCAGGTCGTCGATGCGCTCGTCACCAATTTTCACCTGCCCAAATCCACCCTGCTGATGCTGGTCGCGGCCTTCGCCGGATACGACCGCATCCGCGCGGCCTATGCCCACGCCATTGCGCAGCGTTACCGCTTTTTCAGCTACGGCGACGCCATGTTTTTAGAAAAGAACTGCCTGGAACGTACCCCCGATGAAATTTGATCTGCTCACCACCGATGGCGGCGCACGCCGCGGCCAGCTTCACCTTGCCCACGGCACGGTCCAGACTCCGGTTTTCATGCCGGTCGGCACCTACGGTACGGTGAAGGCAATGGCGCCCTACGAACTCACCGAAACCGGCTTCGAGATGGTGCTTTCCAACACCTTCCACCTGTGGCTGCGGCCGGGTCTGGAAGTGATCGAGAAGTTCGGCGGCCTGCACCGCTTCATGGGCTGGGACAAGCCCATCCTCACCGACTCAGGCGGTTTCCAGGTGTTCAGCCTGGGCAAGTTGCGCAAGATTACTGAGGAGGGTGTGAAATTCGCCTCGCCGATCAACGGCGACAAGCTGTTCCTCACGCCCGAGATCTCGATGCAGATCCAGCGCACGCTGAACTCCGACATCGTGATGATTTTCGACGAATGCACGCCCTACCCCGCCACCGAGCGCGAAGCCGCCGATTCGATGCGGATGAGCCTGCGCTGGGCGGCGCGCTCCAAGGCGGCGCACGCCGGCAATCCGAATGCGCTGTACGGCATTGTGCAGGGCGGCATGTTCGAAACCCTGCGCGACGAGTCGACGCGCGAACTGATCGCGATGGATTTCGACGGCTACGCCATCGGCGGGCTCTCGGTCGGCGAACCCAAGGAAGACATGAAGCGCATCCTCGCCCACACCGCCCCGCAACTGCCGGCCGACAAGCCGCGCTACTTGATGGGCGTCGGCACGCCGACGGACCTGGTGGCGGCAGTGGCCCAAGGCATCGACCAGTTCGACTGCGTGCTGCCGACGCGCAACGCGCGCCACGGCATCCTGTTCACCCGGCGCGGCGACATGCGCATCAAGAATGCGCGCTGGAAAACCGACACTGCGCCGATCGACGACGAATGCACTTGCCATACCTGCACCCATTTCAGCCGCGCTTATGTACACCACCTGATCCGCGCCAACGAAATTCTCGGTGCGCGGCTCGCCACCATTCACAACCTGCATTACTACCACCGCCTGATGGCCGAAATGCGCGCAGCCATCGAAGAACATCGCTTTGCCGCCTTCGCCGCGCAGTTTCACGAGATGCAAACACGCGGATGGTAGAATCGCCCGGTTTTAATTGATCGTCTTTTGATTTCGGAGTCTTACCCATGATTTCCCTTGCCCACGCGCAAACTGCCGCTGCCGCCCCCGGCGGCGCCGAACTGATCCAGCAGTTTCTCCCGCTCGTCGTCATTTTCGTCCTGTTCTATTTCATGCTCATCCGCCCGCAGATGAAGCGTGCCAAGGAACAGAAGCAGATGCTGGCCGAACTCGCCAAGGGCGACGAAATCGTCACTGCCAGCGGCCAGCTCGGCAAGATCGTCAAGCTGGGCGACCAGTACGTGTCGCTCGAGATCGCCGACGGCGTCATCACCCATGTGCAGAAAGCCTCGGTGCAGACCCTGCTGCCCAAGGGAACCATCAAAGGCCTGTAAGCTCTAGACGTGAGCAGCCTGCCCGATCCGCTGCCCACCCCGCCCCGCTCACTGCTCACCTCATAAAATGAATCGCTTCCCGCTCTGGAAATATGTGCTCATCGGCGTCACGCTGGTGGTCGGCTTCCTTTACACCCTGCCCAATTTTTACGGTGAAGTGCCGGCAGTGCAGGTGTCGCCGGTTCGCAGCAGTGAAAAAGCAGACACCGCGCTGCTGGGGCGGATCGAGTCCACATTGAAAACCGCCGGCCTGTCTTCAAGCGGAATCGAATTAGCGGGCAACAGCATCAAGGCGCGCTTTGCCAATACCGACACCCAGATCAAGGCGAAAGACGCGCTGCAATCGGGCCTGGGCGAACGCTACACGGTGGCGCTGAATCTGGTGTCCGCCTCGCCGGACTGGCTCACCGCCATCGGCGCACTGCCGATGTACCTGGGCCTCGACCTGCGCGGCGGGGTGCATTTCCTGCTCGAAGTGGACATGAAGGCCGCACTGGAAAAGTCGGCGATTCGCTACCAGAACGATTTCCGCACCGAGCTGCGCGCCGACAAGATCCGCTACGGCCGCATCGCCCGCGAAGGCAATGTCGTCTCCGTGCATTTCAATACGCGCGACCAGCGCGACGCCGCCCTCAACAAGCTGGGCACGGTGTTCACCGAATTGATTTTCACCCAGGAAGACCAGGCCGAAGGCTTCAGCCTGTCTGCCCGCCTGCGGCCCGAAGCTGAAACCAAGGTGCAGGAATTTGCCCTGCAGCAAAACATCACCACCCTGCGCAACCGGGTCAACGAACTCGGCGTCGCCGAGCCGGTGATCCAGCAACAGGGCGCCAGCCGCATCGTGGTGCAGCTGCCCGGCGTGCAGGACACCGCCAAGGCCAAGGACATTCTCGGCCGCACCGCCACGCTGGAAATCCGCATGGTGGACGAGCAGGCCGATCCGATTGCGGTCAGCCAGGGCCAGGCGCCCTTCGGCGACGAGATCGTCCCCAGCCGCGAAGGCGGCACCATCGCCGTCAAGAAAGATGTCGTGCTGACCGGCGACTCGATCACCGATGCCTCGCCGGGTTTCGACAGCACCAGTGGCCAGGCTGCGGTGCACCTCAACCTGGACGGTAAGGGCGCGCGCATTTTCCAGGACGTCACGCGTGAGAACGTCGGCAAGCGCATGGCGATCCTGCTGATCGAAAAAGGCCAGGCCGAGGCGATTACCTCACCGGTGATTCGCGACGAAATCGGCGGCGGCCGGGTGCAGATCACCGGCATGGAAACCGCTCAGGAAGCGTCCGATGTCGCGCTGCTGCTGCGCGCCGGCGCACTGGCCGCACCGATGCAGATCATCGAGGAACGTACCGTCGGCCCCAGCATGGGCGCGGAGAACATCGAGAAGGGCTTCCACTCCAATATCTGGGGCTTTGCCGCGGTCGCGCTGTTCATGATCATCTACTACCGCATCTTCGGACTGTTCTCGGCCATTGCGCTCGCCATCAACGGCTTCTTCCTGATCGCGCTGCTGTCAATGATGCAGGCCACGCTCACCCTGCCTGGCATGGCCGCCATCGCGCTCACGCTCGGCATGGCAATCGACGCCAACGTGCTGATCAACGAACGCATCCGCGAAGAACTGCGCAACGGCTCAACGCCGCAAGCGGCGATCCACGCTGGCTACGACCGCGCCTGGGCAACCATTCTCGACTCCAACCTGACCACCCTGATCGCCGGCGTCGCGCTGTTCTGGCTCGGCTCAGGCCCGGTGCGCGGCTTTGCGGTGGTGCTGTGTCTGGGCATCCTTACCTCCATGTTCAGCGCCGTCACCGTGTCGCGCGCGATGGTCAATCTCACTTACGGTCGCCAGGCACGGCTGGCCAAAGTCTCCATTTAAGGCGCCGCCATGCTGGAATTTTTCCCCTTCAAGAAAACCATCCCCTTCATGAGTTGGGGCAAGTGGACGACGGCCATTTCCCTGCTCACCTTCCTGTTCGCCATCTGGGCGCTGTGGCACCAAGGTCTGAATCTGGGCGTCGACTTCACCGGCGGCACACTGATGGAAGTACGTACCAGCCAGACTGCCGACCTGCACGCCATTCGCGGCGCGCTGGACAAAACCGGCCTGCCGGAAGTCTCGGTGCAGAACTTCGGCACCAGCCGCGATGTACTGGTTCGGCTGCCAGCCAAGCACGGCGCCAACGCCGCAACGACCAGCAACACGGTCATGGCCGCGTTGCAAACCGTCGATCCCGCCATCGAATTGAAGCGCGTCGATTTTGTCGGCCCGCAGGTCGGCAAGGAACTGTATGACAACGGCGCGCTGGCGTTGCTGGTGGTCGCCTTCGGCATCATGGCCTATCTGGCAATCCGCTTCGAATGGCGCTTTGCGGTCGCAGGCATGCTCGCCAACATGCACGACATCGTCATCATTCTCGGCGTATTCGCGTTCTTCCAGTGGGAATTCACCCTCACCGTACTCGCTGGCGTGCTGGCCGTTTTGGGTTATTCGGTCAACGAATCCGTCGTGGTATTCGACCGGATCCGCGAAAACATCCGCAAGATGCGCGGCTCCACCATCCCGGAAATCATCGACGATGCCATCACCCGCACCATGAGCCGCACCATCATTACCCACGGTTCGACCCAGCTCATGGTGCTGGCGATGCTGTTCTTCGGCGGCGAAGCCCTGCACAACTTCGCGCTGGCGCTCACCATCGGCATCATGTTCGGCATCTATTCGTCGGTGCTGGTCGCCTCGCCGCTGCTGCTCATGTTCGGCGTCAAGCGCGAGCACTTCATCAAACCCATCGAGAAGAAAGAAGAAGCGGTTGTGTAAGCGGTTAAGCGGCGAGCGGTGAACCGGGAACGGTAACCGCTCACCGCTCACCGCTCACCGCTCACCCAAAATGCTCCACACCTTCATCGACTGGATTCTCGCCACCGTCCACGACTGGGGCTACACCGGCATCTTCATCCTGATGGCGCTGGAGTCCACCGTACTGCCGGTGCCGAGCGAACTGGTGCTGATCCCGGCCGGCTACCTGGCACATCAGGGGCAAATGAATTTCGGCTTGATCGTGCTCGCCTCGACCGCCGGCAGCCTGGTCGGCGCGTCGTTGAATTACGTGGTGTCGATGTGGCTGGGGCGACCCTTCCTCGAACGCTGGGGCCGCTATTTCTTCGTGCGCCCCGAACTGCTGCACAAGACCGATGCTTTCTTCCTCAAGCATGGTGCGGTCTCCACCTTCACCGGCCGCCTCATCCCCGGCATCCGCCACCTGATCTCGATCCCGGCCGGCCTCACCCGCATGAACCTCGGCGCCTTCGCGTTCTATACCTGCCTCGGCGCCGGCCTGTGGTCGCTGATCCTCACCCTGTTCGGCTATTTCCTCGGCGGCAACGAAGCGCTGATCAAGGAATACCAGCACCACATCACCGTCGGCGTGATCGTCTTCGTCGCGCTGATCATTGGCGGCTATGTGTGGTGGCAGAAGCGGCGCTGAGATTTCATTAGGGCAGTATTCGACCCGGAAGAGACGGTCGAGGCTTATTCACTGAATGTCTGTTGAAGCAGTGCGAATTCAACCGGTGGATGCAACACACTAGAGACTGCGCAAGCAGAAGGAGTGTTGCAGATGAAACGAAGACCTCGGATCTATTACACGGAAAGCCA
>JAGVGD010000081.1 GCA_020057245.1 Thiobacillus sp.
CACGAACTCGCCTATTTCGGCGCGCATGAAACCCCAGGCACGTTGCAGATGGCGAATCAGAGAATGCGATTTGTACTGCGTCAGCACGCCGATGCGGCGAATGCCCGAGTTCACGCAATTGGACAGCGGGAAATCGATGATGCGGTACTTGCCGCCAATCGGCACTGCCGGTTTGGCGCGCCATGCCGTCAGGTCTTTCAGGCGAGAGCCCTCGCCCCCTGCCAGCACCAGCGCCAGGGTCTTGCGCGCCAGATCCGTGACCGTTTTCGGCTCGGTGTAGTAGCGGTACAGTTTTTCCTGCTCTTCCTTCGAAATCGTCATGTTTCCTCCGTTCGTACGCTAGATATTGGAATGAGATTCTGATGTAACGAAATTAACCGCCGTATTGATATTTCATGATGCTGCGTGAGAGTCAAGCTGAGTCTGGACCATTGCACCCTGCACGCCCAGCCGCTTGCAGGTGATCAAAAAAATCGGGGTACGCTCGACCACGCCGCGCATCCGCCCCTTGTCGGTGGCCGCCGCCATGAAACGCGGCGACTGCATGCGCGCCAGCATGTGCGTCGCCACCCCGCCTGCGACATACAAGCCGCCGAATGGCTGGTACATCAGCGCCACATTGCCCACCCACGCGCCATACACGTCGATGAACAGATCCAGCGCCGCCACGGCCGCCGCTTCGCCCGCCTCCGCGCGTGCCGCCAGCGCCGCTCCGTCCACGACCTTATCCGGCAACGCGCCCCCCTGCTCGGCACAACAAAACCGGTACAGATCATTCAGTGCCGAACCCGACACCACGCGTTCCCACGACACGTGCCCATATTCGGCGCGCAGACGTTCAAGCAAACGCGCCTGCAGCGCATTGGCCGGGGCAAAGTCGACATGCCCGCCCTCGGTCGCAAAGCTCCGGTAGCGCCCTTCGGCGTCCGCCAGCATGAATGCCAAGCCCAGACCGGTACCGGCGCCGGTGATCGCACGCACGCCGCCGACCACTGCAGCGCGCGGATTGAGTGCGACCACGTCGGCAGCGGTCAGCGTTTCCACCCCGGCCGCCGCGGCCTGAAAATCGTTGATGAAGCGCACCTCGCGAACACCCAGCGCCTGCTGCATCGCAGCGGCATCCAGCGTCCAGTCGAGATTGGTCAGGCGCGCACGCTGATCCTCGATCGCCCCCGGCAAGGCGAGCAGCACGCCGCCGGGTGGATTCGAAGCGCCGGCATCGGCCATGAACCGGCGCAGCAAATCGTCTGCCGAAACGAAATCGGCGCTGGCGTAGACCTGTTCAAAACGCGTCTGCGGCAGACCTGCTGCAGACGCCTGCGCCAGCCACACCAGCCAGCTTTTGGTCCCCCCGATATCGCCTGCGATCCAGTCCATATGCTCACTATAATCCAGCGCGTGTACGACTCACAGGCCGGCGACCATCGATTGGTTGCCATTTCGATGCAAGGCCAGCCCGCGACACGCACGCCTCATATTCCGCGCATCCTGTCACTCCCTTGCAACAAACAGCAAGGCTCAAGCCAGCACGCACATGGCTACGCCGAGTCCATTGAAAATAATACAAAAATGCCGTGAAGCGGCCATGAAGCATGCTGGGCCATCACCATGGGTGGCCTCATTTCAGCCAATCAGCACCCGGGATTTGCGGTTGGCCGCACCTGAACAGTGCAAAAGCAAACGCTCTGCGCACCAACAGGGACGGCGCTTCCGCGTCGAGCAATGCGCGACCTGAGATGAAATAAACGGGAGAAATGGGGCGCGGTTTCCACGCCAATACATCAGTCAAGCTGTGGTGCGGGAGGGGGCACCGAATATCAGGCTACGCGCCTTATATATGCTGGATTCAAGATCGCAGGCTTGTCGGAATACCCCCAATAACCCCCCCAGCTCAGCTCTGCGTGCGCATGTGTCGGCCTGAAGTTTCGCCCCCCGTGAAACCGCTTCGCGTGGTCGGCACAGTGGCGGCATCGATCATTTCAGGAAAGGAAACGACATGCCCCGCCACTTCAACCCCGACTCGTATAACGGCTTCAGGAACGACCGCGAGCGGCGCATAGCGCTCAATGCCCGAGCCCGTTACATGGCCTTAGCCTGCGTGGTGTGGGCTCCCCCCGATTCCCGCTGGGTAGGGACAATCGTTGAGATAATCGGCCGGGTGTTGGGCCTGTTCCGCTGAATCTGTGCGTCACAGATGAGTCGCGCGATGGCGGGCAAGCTCTCCGAAGGACAGCCGGCGACCGTGAACCGCCTCAAGGATGATGCGCTGCTCGGCGATTTCCAGTTGCTCGGCAAGGCACAGCGAAAGCTCGCCGGGTTCGCCCGTGAAGGCTGCGGCGATTTCGAGCATCACCCCGATTTCATCGGGTGTGAGGCTCGGGAAGATGGCGTCGAGTCGGATGGCGAGGTTTGGTTGGACGAACATTTTGCGGCTCCCTGAACGTGGCGGAATTGCCATGCCGACAGCTTCGCAAGCCCTACGCCGTCGCGCAAGATGAACGGCTACCACGGTGGTAGCGGGAGTCAAAAAATCTCTGCCATAAATAGCCCATTCGGCCCATCCAAGGGCGCCTGCCTGACTTCAGAGCGTAACCCCCGCCCTGTAACGTCGAAGAAGCCACACTCTCGCAGGTGCGGAAAACTAACATTCTCATGGGAGAAAGCATGAAACATCCACACTTGCTTGGCGGCTTGCTTCTTGCTGCGGGATTTTCTATCGCTCTTCCCGCGCAGGCAGCACTTCAAGGCCGCAACATGGATGGCAACCTTGATACTTACGAAGCCTATTACGACACCAACCTAAACATCACTTGGCTCGCCGATGCAAATCTGGCTGCCACAAACACATTTGGTGTTAGCAACATTTACCCGACAGGTGGAATGAGTTGGGATACCGCACAGAATTGGATTGGGGCGATGAATTCGGCCAATTATTTTGGCTATAACGACTGGCGCTTACCCGCTACGCCACAATATGATCCTACATGCAGTAGCCAATCAGGTGGTGATTCTTATGGTGTTGGTTGTACTGGTAGTGAGATGGGGCACTTGTTTTACACCGAACTTGGCGGGGTAGCTGGTAGTTCGATCACATTAACCCACAACGCCAACTACAACCTTTTCCAAAATGTGGCGGCTGATTACTACTGGTCTGGCTCGGGATACCCCCCCAACAATGCTTATCACAAGTGGGCCTTCGTCATGTCTGACGGCTATCAGTACTGGTATTTATCAAACATAGAATTAAGCGTTTGGGCTGTCCGAGACGGCGATGTCGCAGCCATCCCGGAAGCGGACACATGGGCGATGTTCTTGGCCGGGCTTGGACTGGTTGGCGTAGTGGCACGGCGTCGCAAAGCCTCGTAGCGACCACTGCCCCCCCCCCGCACACTGGTTCTGCAAAAAAGTCGACAACCAACAAAAGAGCCACCCGAAGGTGGCCCAAATCACCCGCATGAACGGGAAGCCCGAAAGGAAGCTCCCCACCAGTGTGCGCTGGTAGCGGTGCCGTTTTCAAGGATTCATTCCCCACCGGGTACGCGAGCCATCGGCGCGGCAGCCAGCGCGATTCTCACAATCGGAATACGGGCAGGATGCGCGGCTGAACGGCTCCCGATC
This sequence comes from Thiobacillus sp., assembly GCA_020057245.1. Classification (GTDB taxonomy): domain Bacteria; phylum Pseudomonadota; class Gammaproteobacteria; order Burkholderiales; family Thiobacillaceae; genus Thiobacillus. The sequence continues at coordinate 3,619 of JAGVGD010000081.1, forward strand.
CATCATGGAGAAAATCGCCATCGCTGCCACGCCTTCACGCCTGAGCCGTTCCTGTTCGGGCAGCGATGGCCAGGTCAACCGCTCGCACGCGATGACGTGCCCTGTATCGTCGCGCTCGCAGTGCTGGCGCTGTGGCGGTGCTTCGGCTTCGGCGCGTTCACGGTGCCGGGCTTCAAGTGCTTCGATTCGACTCTTGATCCTCACAGTTCAATCCTCCGTCTGTTCGACTGTTGCTTCCTCGATTGCAGTCAGGCGGCGGTCAATGTCGCCCAGCTCAATCATGGTTGTAATTTGACTCAGCATGTAGACCAGCTTCGTCCCTTCGGATGGCTCAATCCGGCCGTTGCGCGCGTCCCTGTAAACCCTCTCGGCTTCCGCCCGCACATCGTCGGCGGTGCGCAGGCGGATATGCTTGGCACGCTTGGGGGTAGGCAAGGGCTTGCCGCTTTCGCCGTCGAGCGTTACCGGATCGCGCTTGGTCGCAAGATCGCCAATCTGAGCCGATTTTTTCGATACCTTGGCACTCACCCCTTGGCCCCCTGGATTAAACGCGCCAGCGCACGAATGCGCGGGGTGCGATACCTGTCGTATACAGTTCCGCGCGGCTGAATTCCGCGCTGGCTGCCGGGAAGCTAAGGAGCATCCCCAGATCGACGGCGGCCTGTACGAAGTTCCCGTCCGGGCGGATCGCGCGCAATTGGGCGTTTTGCGCTGGCGTCGGCATCGGGTGGGCGTCGTGGAATACCTCAAGATTGCTTACGCCGTTGCCGACGGTGTCGCGCGGCACAGCGGCCATGCGCCGCTTGAAGGTGTGGTCGATCAATTCTTCAAGGCGACCCAGCACGTCGTATGCGGACAGGTGAGTCATGTTCTGGGCAGCCTGAACAGCAGCGGCAAGGGTGACATATTGCGCAGCTTGGGTATCGGTCAAGGTGACAGTGCTGGCGATGGTCTTGCCGTCGCGGGCGACGATATTTGCGATTGGCATGGTGTTTCTCCTTATGCGATTTCGGAATACAGGGCGGCTGCCATCAGATCGACTGCCGCGTGGCTGGGATTAAACATGGCGTGGTGCGGGGTAATTTCGATGCTGCCAAGACTCCAACGTCCGCCGATGGATTCGAGCGTCCGGCGGGTGGCGGCTGCTTCAGCGATGGCGTTCGTGACTTGGGCGATGGCATCGCGGGCGGCGTCCATTGCCTGCGTGGCCTTGGCTTCCATGAAGGCAATCTGAGCCGCCTTGTGCTGTTCGATCAGGGCGACGTAGTGGCCGTGGGCATCAGCGTGGCGACGTGTCAGGCCGTCAATCACGGCGTCGGCCGTGCGGCGCTGTTGGATCAACTCGGGCTTGCGCGATGCAGATTCACGGGCAGCGTCGAGCGCGGCGGCGGTGGCCTTGGTGTTGTCGGCTTCGTTCAGCTCGACGGCAGCCAGCGCGGCAGCATGGGCAAGCTCAGCGCCTTCGATGGCAGCGTCGATACCCTGGACTTCTGCCAACAGGCTGTCGCGCCGTGTGGTGGCTTCGGCGATCTTTTGTTGGACGTTGCCGACTTCGGCCTTGATGGCGTTGAGGTCGGCGGAAATGGTTTTCAGGTTCATGCGGATTTCCTCTCGGGGTAGGTGCTGCGGGTTTGGCCGGAATTGGCCGGGGTGGGTTGATGCGTGAATAGGTGCGCGGCCGCTGTTTTGAACAGGCGGATATGACGGGTGCGCCCGAGCGGATTAGGTTCGCGTTCAGGCGTGAGCAGCTTGCCGCCGATGCGGGATTGGAATTGCTGGACGGCTTCCAGCGTTCGAGCCGGTGAACATTCAACCGGGGGTAATTGGTGTATTACCTTGTGACCGTGAGGCGGTCTGGCTGAACCATCAAAATGGGCCGTTTCAGCACCGTGAGGCGGTACAGTGGAGACCCCTGCTAGACCGTGAGGCGGTACAGTGCTAGACCGTGAGGCGGTCTGGCGCTCGCGTTTTTCAGGTGCGCGGGAATGACGCCTTTTCGTCGCGGGCAGGTCTTCAACGAATCGCCACGCGCCGGGGTGGTATTGGTGCGAGCCGACTTCCAGCCCGGCGAAGTTTGAGATGTTCAGCCACGTCACGGCGTACAGGTCGGGGCCGAGATTCAGCCCGCCGGTTTTCGTTTTGAGGATCAATCCGCGCGCCAATAGTTCGACCTTGGCGGCGGTAATCGCGTCGGTTGATTTCCAGCCACGCTCACGAAGCACGCTCGCAGGAATGAACACGTGTCCATTGTTGCGACCGTCGAGACGGCGAATGACCTCGAACAGCATCGCCTTGGCGCGCGGTGTTGCGCCTTGGAATGCCTCGCCATCCATGACAGCCCAAGGGACAGCCGCGAAGCCACCAGAAAGGCTCTCGGGGCGCTTTTGCTTGCGAGCCATATCAGCCACGCGCCCCGGTGCTGGCGAGCAGATAGGCACGCCCGCTCGGATCAACATCGCGGTTGACGTGCAGGTTGAGACCCAACAGGCGGGCGGCCAGCGGGTACGACTCCGGGGCCAGCCAGTACAGGGCGACGTGGGCATCAGCGCCCCAGCGCGTCGGGACGCTGATGGTCTTGCGTTCGAGTCGCAGCCCCTTGGATTCGAAGAAAGCCACGACAGAGTGGAGCGCGTGGCAGCCGATTTTTTCGCCGTCGAAGCGGTGCATATGGCGGCCAGCGTGAAACTCACTCAGGACTCGATACCGTTGGGTGCCGGGCTTGATCGTGCTCACGCTGCCGTCCGGGTTGCGCTCGCTGTCTTGCTGGGTTGCTGGCGGTGTGCGGCGACGCACGACGTGATGTAGTCGCTGACTTCGGATTCCAACCAAGCGGCGGCGCGCACGCCAAGTTTCACTTGCTGGGGGAACTGTCCATCGTTCATGCGGACGTAGATCGTTGATCGGCTCAGGCCGGTGCGACGGACAACCTCGGGCAGCTTGAGCATTGCGGGTGCTGGTGTCATGTTTCACTCCATCTAGTTTTGAGAAAGACCGCGCCGGACTTCCGGGGCGATGAACTGATCCTAGATGCGACACTCGCAATCAATCAACCAAACACAGTAACTATTTTGCAGAATACCCGTTTGGTATCAATCACTTACGGATACCTTTTGGGTAGCGTTCAAGATGATGGTAGCCATGAAATGCAGGCGTGACGGGGCTTCCGGCGTGATTGCCGGGGGTGGTCGTATCGGGTCGATACATTCGGTTCGGGGTCGTGAGGGGTGCGGCCGCCTATGGTTCGGCAGGCCGGTTTTGTGTCCCCCGCCGAAGTTGCCTATTTTTTAAGCAATTAAATTCGACCGGGGTAATGCGCGATCAGGACTTGCGCCGGTGGTGCGTGATGAAATCGATCAGGCCGCGGCCTTGCCGTGAATCGGGATCACGTCCGCCCCAGACTTGAGCGAATCCAGATAGCTAGCCCATAACTGCATCATGGTGCGCCGCTTGGGCAGGTGCGTAGTGCGATTGTAGGCACGCCCGTTTGTGTCTTTCACAGCATGGGCCAATTGGTGTTCGATCAGGTCTTGGCTTACGCCCAGTGCCTCATCCAGCAGAGTGCGTGCCATTGCTCGGAAGCCGTGCGCGGTCATTTCTTCTTTCGTGTACCCCATACGCCGGAGCGCCGCATTGACGGTGTTTTCGGATATGGGGCGCGAGCCCCCGCGCTCAGATGGAAACACATACGCGCCACGCCCGGTGATGGCATGCAGGTCGAGCAAGATCGCCACGGCCTGTTTGGATAGCGGGACAATATGGTCTTGCTTCATCTTCATTTTGCTGCCCGGAATCCTCCACGTTGCGCCCTCCAAGTCGATCTCCGACCATTCGGCGTGGCGCAGTTCTCCGGGCCGAACAAAGGTCAAAGCCGACAGTTTGAGCGCACACACGGTCACAAAGCCACCAGTAAAGCCATCTATGGCACGCATGAGACCGCCAACGGCCACAGGATCAGTCATGGCCGCATGATGAACCGTATCGCGCGCGGGCAGGATCAAATTCAAGTCGATGCTGGCGGAAGCGTCGCGCTCAACCATGTCCAGGCTGTCCGCATATCGCAGGGCGCGCCCCATGTAGTTGTGCACACGGCGCGCAATGTCGAGCGCCCCGCGTTGCTCGATACGCTCAATCACGCGGCGCAAATCGCTGGCCTTGATCGCCGAAACGGGAATGTCGCCAATCATGGGGAACACGTCTTGCTCAAGCCGCGTCATGGTCTTTTCCCGCGTGCTCTCGGCTTTATCTGCGTAGGCTTTGGCATACCACGCACGCGCTACGGCCTCGAAACTGTTTGCCGCTTTCACAGCCCTGTCAGCCCTCGAAGCCTTGCGGGCCTCGCCGGGGTCGGTCTCGTTTGCCAGCAGTTCGCGTGCCGCGTCCCGACGCTCGCGCGCATCCTTCAACCCAACATCTGGATACCGCCCCAACGCCAAAACCTTTTCCTTGCCTCCGAAACGGTACTTGAGCCGCCACAGTTCGCCGCCACTGGGAGTGATCAGCAGGAACATGCCCTTCTCGTCGGACAATTTGCGGGGCTTGTCTGTTGGCTTTGCATTGCGGATTGTCGTGTCACTCAGCGCCATGATTTCCTCCGTTGGGGGTATGCGTTTCCATGTTTTGAAGAATACCCCCTAAACGTACCCCCGGCCAAGGGGGTATGTCTCTGGATGTTAATGGACGTGCGCGGACGGCATAACGAAGAAAAAGCCCGGTTTTACGCGGGCTTTAGGATGTTTCTGGATGTTGTTGGATGTATAACTGGTGCCGGGAGGGGGACTCGAACCCCCACACTGTTACCAGCGGCGGATTTTGAATCCGCTGCGTCTACCGATTCCGCCATCCCGGCAAAGGGGCCGGAGGCGAATGCGCCCGGCGACAGAGCCGCGTATTATCGCCCAAGCCGATGGCCCGCCGCAAGCTGCCGGCTATAATCGCGCCCCATGCAGGTTTCCGATTTTGACTTCGATTTACCCGATGAATTGATTGCGCAGCTGCCGCCCGAAGTACGCGGCGGCAGCCGGCTGCTGCATGTCGATGCGGCCGGCATGCAGCATGACCGCTGGTTTCGCGACCTGCCCGCACTGCTGCGCCCGGACGACTTGCTGGTGATGAACGACACCCGCGTGATCAAGGCGCGGCTGTTCGGACACAAGGATTCCGGCGGCAAGGTGGAGTTGCTGGTCGAGCGTGTGACTGCCGAGTTCGAGGCGCTGGCGTTCATCCGCGCCAGTCACGCGCCCAAGCCCGGCTCGCAGATCGTGCTGGCCGACGACGTGACGGCCGAAGTGCTGGAACGGCAGGATGACCTGACGCTGCTGCGCTTCCAGCGCCCGGTGCTGGCGGTGCTGGAGCAGTTCGGCCAGCTGCCCTTGCCGCCTTACATTACCCACACGCCGACGGCGGACGACGAGGCACGCTATCAAACGGTCTATGCCAATGAACCCGGCGCCGTCGCAGCGCCGACAGCAGGGCTGCATTTCGACGCTGCGATGCTGGATGTGCTGGCTGCGCAAGGCGTGCGCACAGCGCGGGTGACGCTGCATGTCGGCGCGGGCACGTTCCAGCCGGTGCGGGTGGAGAACCTGGCCGACCACACCATGCACAGCGAGCGTTACACGATTCCGCAGGCGACCGTCGATGC
>JAGVGD010000085.1 GCA_020057245.1 Thiobacillus sp.
CGCTGTGTCGATGCTGTTCGGATTGTTGTATGGCAGCGTCTTCGGTTACGAGGACCTGATCCGGCCGCTCTGGCTGTCGCCGATGCACGACCCGGTCCGGGTGCTGGGAATAGCGGTGGGCTTCGGCGTCGGCTTTATCGCATTCACCCTGCTCGCCAAGGCAGGCAATCAATGGGCGGTGGGCCGGACCGCTGCAGCCTTATTCGATTCGACTGGACTCGCCGGGCTGCTGTTTTATCTGGGCGCCGTCGGCGGACTGGCCAGTATGGCTGGCGCGCTCGATATCGCGCAGTCGTCCTGGCTTCTGGCGGGCGCGGGCATCGCTGTCGTGGCGGGTTACAAATGGCACGAGACGCAGGGCGGGATGGGCGAACGCATCATGGTGACGCTGATCGAGACGCTGGAAACGGCCATCAGCCAGTTTTCCAACACCCTGTCGTTCATGCGCGTGGCAGCGTTCAGCCTCAACCACGTGGCACTGGCGCTGGCGGTGTTTACTATCGCCAATGGGCTGGAAGCGACCGGCCATGCCGTCACGATCGTGCTGGGCAATAGCGTGATCATCGTGCTCGAAGGCGGTATCGTCGCCATCCAGGCACTGCGGCTGATGTATTACGAAGGCTTCTCGCGCTTTTTCAGCGGCGATGGCCGGGCGTTTGTGCCGTTGCGGCTGGGAGAACAGTCAATGGTGAATAGTAAGCAGTGAGCAGTGAACGGGCCACCCCCCTTACTGCTTACTGCTCACCGTTTACCAAAAAAGGAGAAAACATGAACTGGTTGATCGTATTGATGACCTTGCCGGTGGTGGCGACGCTGAGCGCCGGCATCTGGCTGACATTGAGGCCGCGGCGCATGCCGGAAGTCTGGCTCAAGGGCGGCCTGCTGGCCAACCTCGTGCTGTTTGGCCTGGGTCTCGCCGGCGTGATGCTGTTGGGCGTGCAGGAGGTCATGGCAGCCGAACCGGCGGCCGCGGGTGGCGTCGAGATCACTCTGGGCAAGGGGCTGGCGCTGTTGGGCATCGGTCTGCCCACGGGACTGGCCGCCATTGCTGCTGCCATGGCGCTGGGGCCGATCGGTTCCGCCTCGCTGGCCGTGATCGCCGAAAAGCCCGAGATGTTTGGTCGTACATTGGTCTACATGGGCCTCGCCGAAGGGATCGCGATTTACGGGCTGGTCATGTCGATCCTGTTGCTCGGTAAGCTTTGACTGGATGCAGTCCGAAACCGGGTTCTCGCAAGGACGCGCCCGCCTGGTGGTGCTGGGCAGTGCCGGGCTCGCGGGGGGATTCAAGCTGATTGGCGCCGAAGTGCATGCCGACGCCGATGCGGCGACAGTGGAAAGCGTGCTTGAACAACTGGCTCAAAGCGGTGACGCGGCACTGGTGCTGCTGGAAACCCATCTGGCGCACGCCGGGGGTTACTGGCTGCACCGGCTGCGCAACGAAGGCGGCCGCATCGTCATCACCGAACTGCCGCCCCTGCCGGCGCCGCAGGACTACACACCGGCTGTGGACGCGGTGGTGCGGGCGGTGCTGGGGCCGGATGCTTTGAAATAGTTACAAGATGCAAGATTCAAGACGATGGTTGGGAAGTTTCTTGAATCTTGCGTCTTGAACCTTGCCTCTCACGTTTTTGATCTGGAGCAATAAATGGAAGCGGACGCGCAGGTTTCCCAACTCGAACAGGCACTGATCCAACAGGCCGGGACGCTGGCGCGCGAAGCCTTGCAGAACGCGGAATCCGCGCGTGCGCGCATCCTCGCCGAGTCGGCAGACAAGCTGAAACTGGCGGAGGAGCGCGAGATTCTCGCCGCCCGGGTCGAGGCCGAACGCCTGGTACGGCGGCAAACACAGGCGGCGGAAACGCGGCTGGCAGCCGACCTCGACCGGCTGCGCTGGGCGCTCACGGAATCCGTGTTGTCAGAAGTGAAAACCGCATTCCGTATTCTGGTACTGGACGATGCGCGCTATCCGGCTGTGCTCGAAGCCTGGCTGGCGGCAGCAGCCGAGGCGCTGCCTGCGGGCGAGTTGCTGGCGGAAGTGCGGCCGGAAGACAAAAAACGCTTGCTGCCGCTGTGGAACGACATCAGCGCGCGCGCCGCGCCTGGACGCGTGCTCAAGCTAACCAGCCACAGCCAGCCGAGCGAAGGCGGCATCCGCGTGCGGGTGGCAGATAACCGCGCGCAGCTCGATCAGACTTTTGAAGCCCGGCAGGCGCGCCTCGCCGACGAACTGGCACGGGTGACGATGGAGCGCCTGTTCGCCAGCGCGCCCGATCTCGGCACGCTCATTCACGGATAGGAAACATGGGCAAGATTCTCGAAATCAACGGCCCCCTGGTCAAACTCGAACTGCCGCAGACAGTGATCGGCGAGCAGGTGCGGGTGGGGCGCTTGGGGTTGGTCGGCGAAGTAATCGGCCGCGACGGCGACACGGCGCTGGCGCAGCTGTACGAGGACACCGCCGGCCTGCGTCCCGGCGAAGTGGCGGAGGGTCTGGGCTGGCCGCTGTCGGTGGAACTCGGGCCTGGGCTACTCGGCGCGATTTTCGACGGCGTGCAGCGGCCGCTGCAGGCGGTGTGGGAACAGAGCGGCGACCGCATCGCGCGCGGCGTCGCGGTGCCTGCGCTACCGCGCGACACCCGCTGGCATTTCGTGCCCGATCCGGCGCGCCAGGCCGGCAGCGCGCTGATCGGTGGCGATGTGCTGGGCAGCGTGCAGGAAACCGCATCGATCCGCCATCGCATCCTGACCCCGCCGCTGCTCAAGGGCGAATTGCTGGAACTGGCGCCGGAAGGCGATTACACCGTGGAAGAAGCGATCGGCCGGGTGAAGCTGGCCGACGGCCGCATCGAGAAGCTGCAGCTGTTCCATCGCTGGCCGGTGCGCACCCCGCGTCCTTTCAGGCAGCGCGACCATGCGGTGGCGCCGCTGATCACCGGGCAGCGCATCCTCGATACTTTCTACCCGCTGCTCAAGGGCGGCAAGGCGGCGATCCCCGGCCCCTTCGGCGCCGGCAAGACCATGCTTCAGCAGCAGATCGCGCGCTGGTGCAATGCCGAGATCGTCATCTACGTCGGCTGCGGCGAGCGCGGCAACGAACTCACCGACGTGCTCGAATCCATGCCTTTGCTGACCGATCCGCACACTGGCCGCCCGTTGATGGAGCGCACGCTGCTGGTGGCCAACACGTCCAACATGCCGGTGGTGGCGCGCGAGGCCTCGATCTATGTCGGCATCACGATCGCCGAGTATTTCCGCGACCAGGGCTACGACGTGGTGATGGTGGCCGATTCCACCAGCCGCTGGGCTGAAGCGCTGCGCGAAGTCGCCGGCCGGCTGGGACAAATGCCGGTGGAGGAGGGCTATCCAGCCTACCTTGGTTCGCGCCTCGCGGCGTTCTACGAGCGCGCCGGGCGGGTGGAAACCTGCGCCGGCGACCACGGCTCGGTCACGCTGATCGGCGCAGTCTCGCCGCCCGGCGGCGACTTCTCTGAACCGGTCACCAGCCATACCAAGGAAATCATCCAGACCTTCTGGGCGCTGTCGAAGGAACTCGCCGATGCCCGCCATTACCCGGCAGTGGACTGGCTGGAAAGCTTTTCCGGTTACGTGGGGTCGGCTGCCAAGTGGTGGGCGCAACATGTGGATCCGAATTGGGAACGCGATCGCGCCGAGGCACTCGATCTGCTCGCCGCATCCGAGGAGTTGCAGCGCATCGTCAACCTGGTAGGTGTCGAGGCGCTATCAAGCGAACAGCGCTGGACGCTGGAAGCCGCCGGACTGATCAAGGAAGGCCTGCTGCAGCAGGCGGCCACCGACGAAGTGGACAGCTTCGCCTCGCCGGAAAAACAGTACGCGCTGCTGGCGGCCTTGCTGGAAATTTATCGGCACGGCCAGAAGCTGGTCAAGCTTGGTGCGCCGGCGCGGCGACTGATCCAGATGCCGCTGCTGGCGCAGGCAAGGCGCTGGAAAAGCCAGCACAGCTCGGATGACCTCGCCGCGCTGCAAGCGAAGATCGCTGCGATTCCGGACGCGTTCGAACCGCTGCTGCAGGAATACGCGCTTGCCCCCTCGACTACGAGGGAGGCCACACCATGAAAAATATCGAATTCCGTACCGCCACTTCCGCCCAGGGCGGTCTCGTCGTGATGGGCGGCGTGCCCGGCGTGGCGGCCGGTTCGCGGGTGCAGCTGCGCGACCATGCCGGCCGCATCCGTTCCGGCCTGGTAATCCGCGCCTCCGACGACGCGGTGCTGGTGGAAGTATTCGAGGGCACCGACGAACTCGATCTCGAACGCACCTGGGTGCGGTTCCTCGACGAGCCGTTCAAGCTGCCGCTGTCGCGCGACATCATGGGCCGCGTATTCAATGGCTCGGGTCTGCCGCGCGACGGCCGGCCGCCGATCATTTCCGCCGACCGCCGCGACATCAACGGCGAGCCGCTCAACCCGGCGGCGCGCGCCTATCCGCGCGAGTTCATCCAGACCGGTATTTCCGCCATCGACGGCATGAATTCGCTGACGCGCGGCCAGAAGCTGCCGATTTTTTCCGGCGGCGGCCTGCCGCACAACCGGGTGGCGGCGCAGATCGTGCGTCAGGCCAAGCTGCTGGGCGAGGAGGCCGCCGAGTTCGTGGTGGTGTTCGCCGCCTTCGGCGCCTCGCATGCCGACGCGCGTTTTTTCCAGGAAAGTTTTGAAGAGAGCGGCGTGCTCAACAAGGTAGTGATGTTCCTCAACCTTGCCGATGAGCCGGTGATCGAACGCCTGCTGACGCCGCGTGCGGCACTCACCGCTGCCGAATACCTGGCCTTCGACCTCGACCACCACGTGCTGGTGGTGATGACCGACATGACCGCCTACGCAGAAGCCTTGAGGGAAGTGGCGGTGCTGCGCGGCGACGTGCCTGCGCGCAAGGGCTATCCGGGCTATCTGTATTCCGACCTCGCCGAGCTCTACGAGCGGGCCGGGCGCATCAAGAACCGGCGCGGTTCCATCACCATGATCCCGGTGCTGTCGATGCCGTCCGACGACATCACCCATCCGATCCCCGATCTCACCGGTTACATCACCGAAGGGCAGATCGTGCTCGGACGCGAGTTGGCCAATCAGGGTGTGTACCCGCCGGTGACCGTGTTGCCTTCTCTATCAAGGTTGATGAAGGACGGGGTCGGCAAGAATTTCACTCGCGAAGACCATCCGCACGTCGCCAGCCAGCTGTTCGCCAGTTACGCCAAGGCGCTGGAAGTGCGTGGACTCGCCGCCATCATCGGCGCCGAGGAACTGAGCGACGCCGACCGCCGCACCCTGCAATTTGCCGACGCCTTCGAGCGCCGTTTCATCGGTCAGGGCGAGGACGAGGATCGCAGCGTGCACGAAACGCTCAACCTCGCCTGGGACCTGCTCTCGATGCTGCCACCGGAATCGCTGATCCGGGTTTCGGAAGATGAGCTGGCGAAGTATCACAAGGGCACGGCGTGAAACGGGTGAGCAGTGAGCGGGTAGCCGTGAGCGGAAACCCCTATCTCGGTGCCGCCCTTTCCGCTCACCGCTCACCGCTTGCCGTTCACCAACAATGAAGAAACGCCTGTCCGTCCCCCCCACCAAAAGCGCGCTGCTGCAGGTCGGCCGCCAGGCACGCTTTCTGGAGCAGGGCCGGCAGATGCTGGAGAAGAAGCGCGACTTGCTGACCCGTCTGGTGTACGAGCGGCTGGCGCAATACCGCGAGCTGCGCGCGCAGACCCAGCGTGAACTCACCGAGGCCTATCACTGGCTTGGCATCGTGCAGATGCGCATGGGCGAACAGATGCTGCATCAGGCATCGGTGGGGCTGAATCAGGCGGTGGCGATCAAGGTGGTGGCGCGATCCAGCGTCGGCGTCGAATACCCCAGCGTGACGGCGGAACCGCTGCCGCTGCAGCCGGTGGGACTGATGTGGACCGACGTCAGTTTCGACGAAGCGCGTCTGCGCCTGCGCGATTTGACCGTCACGCTGGCACGGCTGGGCGAGGCTGAAAATGCGCTGTGGCGTTTGCTGGCCGCCAGCCGTAAAACGCAGAAACG
>JAGVGD010000041.1 GCA_020057245.1 Thiobacillus sp.
CTTCCGATCTAGCACCGGCGGGTGCGACAGGGCCACCGCATCGCCTGCGCGCGCACCGAGGAGCCGCCACGCCGCCTCCGAGAGGCCCACCTCGTCCGGCGCCAGCAGGTCGCCGGTGACGACATTCAGCGTGGCGATGATGGCATGGCCGTTGTGCGTCACCTGCACGCGCGACTGCGCCTCGAATCCCTCGGCGCGGCAGACGTGGCAGTCGCTGCGCATATAGATCACGGGTTCCTGGTAGGTGTCTATGCCCAGGCGCTTGAGGCGCAGCGCGTGGGATGACCTCTGATGTGCGTTATCGCTCATAAGTACCGGCCTCGCTTGGCGCCGACCCCGACTCCACTAGCCCCGACCACCCCAAGCGATGTGTGGATTGCTTCATGGCCTGTTCCTTTGGGAATCGCGCCTCGCTTAACCCGCAGCATCCCGGCCACGGGCGCCGGGCCGTGGAAAGAACGCCGGCACGCGCGCCGCGTAGCGCGCATACGCCTCGCCGAACTCGGCCGCCACCTCGCGCTCCTCGTGCCGTGCCAGGCGCACGTACATGATCACCAGCACCGGGAACATGGCGAGCGTCAGGATCGTCGGCCACTGCACCAGAAAGCCCAGCATGATGAGCACAAAACCCGCGTACTGCGGATGACGGATATAGGCATACGGCCCGGTCACCGCCAGGGTGTGGCTGTGCTGCACCGCAAACAGCACCTTCCAGGCTGAAGACAGCAGCCAGAAGCCGCCGCCGATGAAGGCGAAGCTCAGCAAATGGAACGGCCCAAAGTGCGGGTTGGCGCGCCAGCCAAACATGATTTCCAGTAGATGGCCGGCGTCGTGCGATAAAAAATCCACGCCCGGGTAGCGGCTCTGCAACCAGCCGGAGAGCAGATAAATCGTCAACGGAAAACCGTACATCTCGGTGAAGAGCGCGACGATGAACGCCGAAAATGCGCCGAACGAGCGCCAGTCGCGTGCAGTTTTCGGTTTTGTGAAGCTGAACGCGAACATAACGAATACGGCGGAATTGATCAGTACCAATAGCCATAAGCCATAGGCAGGCGCAGTGTCATTCATGTCTTATCCCCTTCCTTGTCATGAGGAGGTTGGTGTGCACCATTTCCGCCATGCCCACGATGCATAAAAGAATGCAGCAGCGGACAAGCAAGCAACAGCAAGAAGGGCAGCGCCCCGAACAGGTGGGCGCGGTGCTCAGTCAGCAGAAAAAACGCCGCGATGGCGAAAAAAGCCAGCACGGCCAGGTTGACCTGGCCTGTGTCCGGGTGCCGATGCGGAGCGGAAAGCTGGCGTTTCATGGCGTCACTTTTGCGTATAGGGATTAGGCGCGCGCATGCTGGTAGTCGAATTGCGCCTCGATCACGTCCGCCACCCCGGGTAATTCGATCCGCACCTGGATGCGGTAGGGGTTGTTGGTGGCCGGCATGTTGAAGTAATTGCCGTAGCTGGCCGTGCCAGCAATCAGCATAGGTTCGAGTTTTTTCTGCACCCCGGACAAGCCGATTTCGGACACATTCGCTTTGACTCTGGCACCGGTGATGCGCTTGCCCGTGACGTTGTCGAACAGTGCCACCACGACATGTTGCTGATGTTGTCCGCCCGGCACGCCGCCGTGCATTTCCGCCTCGGTGTGTGGTTTGGGATGCCCCAGGATCATTTCGGCCGGAAACACGCCGAGATAAATGGCCACTCCGTGCACGACTTTATGCTGGCTGGAATCGGCCGCGAACGCGGCGGTCATTAGCAAGGCCGCGATGCCGGCCAGAGCCGCGCGCAAAAACGTATTGAGATGGGGGTTGGGCATGATGTCATCCTCCTAGGGTTTGATGGCACTCCAAAATGCCAGAATCCCGGCGCGCCGGCCCTTACTTTGCTCTGGATCGAAACCCGCTTCCCGGAAATAGTCCGGGAGTGTTCCGCGGAAGTTGTCCGCGGTCATGGGCATATACAGGAACGGCCAAGCTACCAGCCACCACAAAGGGTTCGCGGGGCGGTAGAAATCCGCCACGATGAAGCGGCCGCCCGGTTTGAGCACGCGATACACTTCGCGCAAGCCTTGCCGTTTCAAATCAGGCGGCAGGTGGTGCAGCATGAGGCTGGCCAGGACGACATCGAAACGTGCGTCATCGAAAGGCAATTGTTCGATTGCAGCGACTTTGAATGCGGCGCGGCTGCCGAGCCGCTGCGCGTTTTTCTTCGCCACGCGAATCATGCCCTGTCCGGGGTCGATGCCGATGGCCGCACCCGCCGGTCCGGCGGCCTCGCCCGCGCGGCGCGTGAGCACACCGGTGCCGCAGCCTACGTCGAGAATGGTTTCACCCGCGCGAATCGCCGCCACCCGCAGTGTCTGGTCGCGGAATCCCTGGCCCAGGCCGACCGCGCGGCAATACACATCGTAGAACGGCGCGGCCCAATCCATGGTCATGCCGTGGCTGTGCACCAGCGGTTCATCCGATTTCAGGAGGGTAAGGAACAGTCCCCACAGCAACAGCGCCACACATACCAGCAGGCAGGCGACAAGCAGCGCGCGCCACCAGACGAGTCCAAACAGCATGAACACCGCCGCAGCGAGCGCCACTGCGAGCCAGGGGAAGAGCCAGGACCAGCGATCCATCATGCCGTTCCTTCCTTCAGTTTGGCGCGCTTCAACAACGCCGAATTCACGATTACCGAAAGCGAGCTCAAGGCCATGGCGGCCGCCGCGATGATCGGGTTCAGAAATCCCAGGGCCGCCACCGGGATGCCGATGGAGTTGTAGATGAAGGCCCAGAACAGGTTCTGCTTGATCTTGCGCATGGTGGCGCGCGACAACCGGATCGACGCGACCACGTCGCGCACGTCATCCTTGATCAGGACGATGCCGCCGGTCTCCTTGGCCACGTCGGAGCCGGAGCCGATGGCGATGCCAATGTCGGCCACCGCAAGCGCCGGCGCGTCGTTGACGCCGTCGCCCACCATGGCGACAGCCTTGCCTTGTTGCTGCAGGTCTTGAATGATGCGCGCCTTGTCGCCCGGCAGCACTTCCGCTATCACTTGCGCAATGCCGAGTTGCGCGGCGATGGCATGCGCGGTGCGCTGATTGTCGCCGGTCAGCAGAACCACCTCGATGCCTTCTTGCTGCAGTGCGGACACCGCCTCCTGCGCTTCCGGTTTCAAGGTGTCTGCGACGGCGATCATGCCGGACAGGGCGCCGTTCATGCCGACCAGCATGGCGGTCTTGCCTTCGGTTTCCAGCCGGGTCATGGCGACTTCGGCCGTAGTTACATCAATGTTCTCGCGCGCGAACAGGCGGCGGTTGCCGAGCAGCACGGCCCTGTCATCGACGCGGCCGCGAATGCCGTGGCCGGGAATGGCCTCGAAGCCTTCCACCTTCGGCAGCACGAGTTCGCGCTGTTGCGCGGCGCGTACGATCGCCTCGCCCAGGGGATGCTCGGATCCGGCCTCGACTGCGGCGGCAAGGCGCAGGATTTCTTCCTCGTTTGCCGCACCGAGCGTAACGATATCGGTGACGGTGGGCTCGCCCCGGGTCAGCGTGCCGGTTTTGTCGAATACCACGGTGGTCAGCTTTTCCGCGCGCTCCAGCACTTCGGCGCCGCGGATCAGGATGCCGGCTTCGGCCCCCTTGCCCACGCCCACCATCAGCGCCGCCGGGGTGGCGATGCCCAGCGCACACGGGCAGGCGATGATGAGCACGGCGATGAAGGCGAGCAGGCCCTGCGGGAAGTTGCCGGCCGCCCACCAGCCGAAAAAGGCCAGGAAAGCGACCGCCACCACCACGGGGACGAAATATGCGGTCACCTTGTCGGCGAGGCGCTGAACGGCTGCGGTGCTGGCCTGCGCGTCTTCCACCATTTTGATGATCTGGGCCAGCGCCGTCTCGGCCCCGACCCGGGTCGCCTTGAAGCGGAACAGGCCGGTGCGATTGAGCGTGCCGCCGATCACCGTGCTGCCCGCTGCCTTTTCCAACGGCATAGACTCGCCGGTGAGCATCGACTCGTCCACCGAGGAATTGCCTTCCAGCACCAGGCCGTCGGTAGGGATCTTCTCGCCCGGCCGCACCACCATGGTTTCGTCCACCATCACCGACTCGGCGGGCACCTCCATCTCGACGCCCTCGCGGATGACGCGGGCGGTCGCCGGCTTCAGGTCCAGCAGTTTTCTCACCGCCGCCGAGGAGCGCTTCTTGATGATCTCCTCCATGTATTTTCCCAGCAGCACGAAGGCGATGATGACGGCGGAGACTTCGAAATACACCGCGCGCTCTTCCACTTTCACCGGCAGCACCTCGGGAAAGAACAGCACCGCCACGCTGTAGAAATAGGCGACCGAGGTACCCATCGCGATCAGAAAATCCATGTTGATGCTGCGGGTTCGGATCGCGTTCCACGCGCCCTTGTAGAAGCTCCAGCCGCCGATGAACTGCACTGGTGTAACCAGCAGGAACAGCCACATGCCCCAGGTGAACCAGGGCAATTGCGGAATCGGCGCCCAGGTGACGATGGTGGCGCCGGTGGCGAGCGCGAGGAACGCGCCGGCGCGCAGGATGGCCAGCACCAGCACGCCGGTGAGCGCGATCATGACGCGCGTCTTCATCGACTTGAGTTCTTGCTCGGGCGACTCGAAAGTGCGCTGGCAGCCCGCGCTGCAGAAATAATAGGCGCGGCCGGCGCGCTCCGATTTCAGGGCGGTGGCCTTGTCCACCAGCATGCCGCAAATGGGGTCCTTGGCCATGTCTTTGCTGGCTTTTCCCGGCGGCGCGGGTGCGGCCATCGTTTCGCCGTGGGCATGGGCATGCGCAGTGGCGGCCGGATTGGATGCGCCGACGAACTGCGCGGGATTGGCCTGAAATTGGCCGAGGCAACGCTCAGAGCAAAAGTAGTACGTCTGTCCGGCATGGCTGGCGCTACCCGCCGCACTTTTTTCGTCTACCGTCATGCCGCACACCGGGTCGGTCGCCATCTCAGCCCCCTTGATTTTCCAGTCCGGTCGCGAAGACGAAAACAAACTCGCCGCCGTTGATATTCACGCCCAGGTTGCCGCCGTGACTCTCGGCGTAAGCAAGCCAAGTGGGTTTGTCGCCGGTGCATTCTTGAACTACCGGATACCCCACGTCGTTTTTACCGTCGAACCAGGCGACCAGCATCACATCCCTGGCCACCTTCTTGGCTAGAACATCGGCGAGGGCATCGGCGGTGGCGTAATCCAAGGCTGTCCCCTGAACGCTGACATCGATCTCCTTGAAATTTCTGTGCGGGTCTTGTGCCAACGGGAAACCGGCGCCGACGGTTTTCATGCTGTTCTCCTGTTCAAACCTTCGCCTGTTTTAAGCCTGTCACTATCGCGACAGGCGCCATCCCGCACTTCATCGCCACCATCTCGCGCAGGGTTTTTTCTTCGGCGCTGAAAGCCTCTACCGCCTGGGGATCGAACTGCGCTCCAGCCAAGCGCAGAATCTCCACCTTCGCCGCGTCGAAGGACAATCCCTTGCGATAAGGACGATCGGAGGTCATCGCATCCAGCGTGTCGATCACCGCGAACAGCCGCGCCGCGAGTGGAATGGCCGCGCCCGAGAGGCCGCGTGGATAACCCGAACCGTCGAAACGTTCCTCATGGCAGAGTACGATTTCCGCGGCCTCGGCCATGAATGGCACGCTCGCGAGAATACGGTGTCCGATCTCGGGGTGTGTACGCATGACTACCCACTCGTCCTCCGTCAGCGGCTCTTGCTTGAGCAAGATGGCGTCCGGGATGCCGACCTTGCCGATGTCGTGCAGCAACGCGCCCCAGTAAATCTGGCGCAGCTGCTGCGGATCCTGCGTAAAACGTCGCGCCAGCACCTGGGTGTGGCAGGCGACACGCTGCGAATGCAAGCCGGACTCGTGCTCGCGCGCATCCAACGCCGCCGCCAAGGCCTCGGCCAGGGCAAGATAAGCTTGGTCGCGCTCCACCTGTAAATCGTGCTGTTCCCGCTGCTTGAGGAAACAGGCCTCGCAGCAGAACCGTTCTTCCTCCCGCGCGAACGGTGCGGCAGTGATGGCGCGGCCACAGAAGTGGCATGCCGGCGCGTGGTTCCGCGCTTGCATGGCACTGCGCGTGTCGGGACGGGTTATCGTCATCACACTCGGCCTTTGTATCCGGCAGGAAACCCGGTGGAAACTTCTCTGCCGGGCCCTGCCCAGATCACTTCTTCTTGAGTGCGTCGCCGTGCATCATTTCGTCCATCTGCTTGCGCATCTGATCCATGCGCTTCTGGGTGTCGGCGTCCATCATCATGCCCTTGCCCATCATGCCCGACATGTCGTCCATCATGGTCGCCATCTTGCGCATACGCTCGCTCATCTGTTTTTGTTGCGCCGCGCTCATAGTGCCCTTGGACATTTCCCCGGACATGCCCATCATCTGGTCGGCCATGTCGTTCTCCATGGTGGACATTTGCTGCGCCCCAGGACACTGCCCGCCTTTTTTAGCATCCATCATGCCCGGCCCCATTTGGGCGTTGGCCGGAAGTGCCAGCGAGAAAACGCCGACCGCGACCAGGGACGTCAATAACGCGGATAAAGTGACATGCTGTTTCATGATTCTTCCTTTCAGTTTTAGAAAATGACCAACCATACGCTCCCAGCGGGAGACACCTTAATGGGACCCAGAAAGCCCAACCATCGAACTTTTAGGGCCTCCACCAACCACTTCGCCGACGCCTTGCCTGGCGTGCTCAGTTGATCAGGGCGGCAATGGCGAAGATGGCCCCGATCCAGGACTGGCAGACTTATCCAACCGAACGCTGCGAGCGTCACGCGACCTCAGCTACTCGTGAAGAGAGCCCGCAGCTCACCTTCAGTTGGCTGGCGGCGGAACACCACTTCGTCATCTACGACCAGATTGGGGGAGTGCCGGATGCTATATCGCTGCGCAATTTCCGGATGGTCCTCTACGAACAACACTTCGTAGACGACACCCAAATCTTTGAGCTCGCGTTCAAGGTTGTGGTAGTGGCTGCAATCGCGTGTAGCAATAATCCTGACATTCATGACTTGATCTCCTATAGGGTAAGAACTTCACTTATCCGACTTGCCCGTCATCGTCGATTCCCTGATTGCCGCCGTCGAGCGCAGGAAGACCATGGGTGCCGCAATGGCTATCGATGCGGCGTAATGGCAAAAAAACTATCGATCATTGTTCGGTGCTGCTTCATCAATCGCCGGACTTGTCGAATAGGTACTTGATCAGCGCGGCGAGCGCGAGGATGAGTACGATCCAGAACAGAATTCCCATCCAGCCGAACCCCATGCCCCAGCCCCAACCGCTCATGCCGTCATGCCACATTTTTTTACCTCCATGTCGTAGTCGAAGTGCACATCACGAAAAGCGCGACGCGCCAAGGTGGCAACCCAATCGACTCTTTTCAGGGCATTCATATCGATGACGCTTCTCACTGCAGTTTTTTGTTCCAGAACCCCCACGCGATTCCATAGAGCGCGCCGAGCACAAAACCGGTGGCGGTGAACAGTACGAATCCCGCCAGGAAAGCGATGGGGCTGCCGGAGATCGGCCACGGGCTGGCTGGTGCAAGTGCGGCCAGCAGTCCAAAGGGCGGAAACAACGTATCGAAAATGGCGCAGAGGATGTACGTCACGCCCAGCGTTGTCGCCAGCGAAAACGCATGCACTTTCCAGAAGCCAGCCATGACACACCTCCTTAAATATTATCGGTTTCATAAATTGTTCAGCCCCTATCGTCTGCCTCTGCGTCATGACCTTTGTCATTTCACGCCGAGGCCCTCGTCCTTGCGAGTGCCCTCGCCGCGAACCTTGCGCTGCACCTGCAGGGCTGTGAGACCGTCGTGTCGCCCTTTCTCGTTGTAAAGCACGTCGATGACCACACCCTTGTCGTCGAACACCAGGGTATAGGTGCGCACACCGTTACCCGGCCCGGCTTCGTACACGGTATGCTTTTCCCTTGTGGGATGCTGGTAGGTTTGGGCTTGCTTGCCACCCACCTCGTATACCCAACCTTCCTTTCCATTGGGCAGAATCAAGGTACGGAGGGCTTTACCGTGGTGGCTGAAAGCTGCCTGTTTGGTAATAACCCCGAGGCGGTAGGCACGCAACACTGTCTCTGGCTGCACCTCATCAGTGAAGCTCGGTGGCATGGACAGCCTTGACTGCCCAGCAAGGGCAGCGGTCGCTACGACCGTGATCAGCGCCAGAAATAGGTTCAGGATAGATTTCATGGTCTTCCTCCTTCGTTTGACAGAAACTAAAGATGCCCCTGCCTTTGCCTCCCAAGGCGCTGCCCCAGCTGCCAGCGGAATATTCTGGGGCTTGCCTCCCCCTCCCGGCGTATCTGCAATTCCACCGCTTGCGGCTGCGGCCTCACGGCCTCGAAGCGCAGGACCTCCTTGCGGTGATACCCGCCAGGCGATGCCCTTCCCAGCCCAGGGGGCGACAAGGCTTGCCGTCGGCCAGGAGCGTCGCGGCGTCAAAGTTCCCCGTTGTACTCCCCATGCCTCAGTCGCCTACTTTTCCAGGAGGTCATCCCGTTTCTGGAGAAACTCCTCGCGACTGATTTCGCCGCGCGCGTAGGTTTCCTTGAGGACATCGAGCGGTGTTTGCTTTGCCGGTGCGCTTTCCAGGCCACCGTTGTGCCGGGGTTTGTTGACCAGGTACCCCAGTAAGGCGATGAACAGCAGTAAGGGGATTGCCCAGATCAGGTGCATCCACAAGCCGTCATCAAATAACATGCCCACACCTCCATCGAACATCCAGCCGTGGTTGACCATGTGATCATGGGAGCGAGGCGACGATGAGTGACACAATCATCTCCGCCGAGGCCCACTCACTTATTGGGTGTCCATCCCTTCCTCCAGTGCGCAGTTTTTTCTGCTGTTCCTTGGTCAAGCCGACAGCGACCTGTCCGTCGGTTCCAAATATTGGCCTCGAGTTTCATTGAGTAGGCCACACCTCATCGGTCCTGTGGCTATCACCCCCCCGCTTATGGGGCACATGCCCGCTTGGTTGATCATCAAGCAAAACCGAGCCGTAGCTGTCGCCACTTCCTCTTTCCGGCTCATGGCTGTCTCCGGACACATGAGGGAAATGACTGCCATGCACGTTGGTAATGCCCGGTTTCAGGTCGGGGTTGCTGTCTTGATCGGAAGCCCAGGCCGGGGCAACCAGAAGGGCCAGGGTAGTGAATGCAATAGCGGTTTTCATGATTTGTTCCTTCTCTTCAGTTAAGTAAACGCGACGGCCATTGCCATCGCGACGGCCATCACTTGGCCGGATTCTCTGGGCCGCCCTGGGGCTTGCCCATATTCGTTTGCATCATCATCTGCATCATGTCCATGCGCTTTTCCATCATCTCCAGGCGCTTGGCCGTCATGTCGTCGCCGCCCGACGCGCCCATGCCGCCCTTGCCCCCCATCATGCCCATGCCGCCGCCCATCATTCCGTCCTTCATCATCGGACAGTCCATCATTCCGCCCGTCATGCTTTTCCCCGCCATCATGTTTTCCTGCATGGTCTGCATATGCTCCTGCATCAGTTTCTGGCGCTGATTCGGGTCTTTGGACTTGGCCATCTGTTCCAACTGGCTTTGCATTCGCTTGGTATTGGCCTGCATCTTTTGTATCGTCTGATCGGCAGTGGGCGCCGCCGCCCCGACTTTCTGATCGGGGTGGTGCGCGTCAACCGCGAGTACAGGCTGCATAGCCAGAGCGGACAGCATCAGGGTGGCAAATAGTGCGTGGCGTTTCATGGTTAACTCCTTTGTGTGGGGAAAATAAGAATTACGGTTTGACAACTTCAAGCGTGGTCACAGTGAATACGCCGTTCACCCTGTCAGCGAGGAAACGGACGGAGTCGCCCGGTTTAACCTGGTCAAGCCAGTTGGCATCCTGTACGCGAAAAACCATGGTCATGCCGGGCATCTCCAAGTTTTGCAGCGGGCCATGCCGGAGGGTGAGCTTGCCTTGGGCCTTGTCCACTTTTTTCACCACACCTTCGG
Organism: Thiobacillus sp.; assembly: GCA_020057245.1. Taxonomy (GTDB): domain Bacteria; phylum Pseudomonadota; class Gammaproteobacteria; order Burkholderiales; family Thiobacillaceae; genus Thiobacillus. The sequence goes on from JAGVGD010000041.1 coordinate 10,018, forward strand.
TGAGCATGGCTGCATGATCTGCGGTTCCACTGTGGCTCGCATGTTGCGTATCGGCCCAGGCAGGCAGTACGAAGGCCAAACTCAGGCCAAGGGCCAAATTATTCAAAATAGACATCATGTGCACGCCTTTCAATATTGAACGTAAGTCCGGGTTGACCCATCCCGGTTCACGAGAAATACGCCGTAGGGATCCTTGTGGCCACCCACTTCCATGCCGGGTGAACCGATTGGCATGGCCGGCACCACCAGCCCACGGGCGCGCGGATTTTCCTTGAGCAGGCGCTTGATTTCCCTGGCGGGGACGTGGCCCTCGATTACATACCCGCCGATCTCTGCGGTATGACAGGATCCGTAACCGCGTGGCACGCCGAGGCGAACCTTGTGCTGCGCCACGTTGTCGGTGTCGTGGCTTCTGACGCCAAAGCCATTGGCCTTGAGGTGGTCGATCCACTTGTTGCAGCACCCGCAAGTCGGGCTCTTGTAGACATCAATCACCGGGGTTGCCGGAGCAGCCCAAGACGCTTGGGCAAGACTGCCGATGAGAAGAATGGCAACAACGTTTTTCATACGGGGCCTTTATTCACGATTGGGATCAGTATGGAATGAGGTTTGCCACATCAACCTGACAGATGGATTACATTTGCGTCATCTTCGGCCCCGATAAAGTAGTTGGCGCCTCAAGAACTTGGCCTTTGGGGAATGCTCATGAGATCATTGCCATGGGCCTTGCCACCCCCTAAAAGCCCCTGTCGTGGCTTGAAAAAAGAGGCTATAGGGCCTTTCTCAACCGATGAAAACAGGACGTTCCATGTTTGAAAACAGTGCTGAGCCTCAAGAGCTTTGCGTTGGCTGCGTGTACTATCCGCCGAATCTGCCGCCCAATGCTTACACCCCGGAGGATTGGGAGATGCTTCAGGCGCGGCCGTGTTCGTTCGAACACCAGCCAGGCGATACCGGCTGCCAAAAAACGCGAAAAACCAGTTGCAACCTGATCGACCTGGAAGCGTTGAAGCATCGGCCGGGTTGAGGCTTGTTGCCCCGCCGGCCTGGTCCCCGTGCCAGGACTGCAAGTCGCGTTAAGGCAAAAATCACTTCGCCCGATTTATTTGACGGGCTGAATATCGGTCACGACAAGCGCACCCCCAGATTTTTCGGCGACGAATTTCACCTTGTCACCCACTTTCACCTGTTCAAGCATGGCGGAATCCTTGACCTGAAACACCATGGTCATGCCCGGCATATCAAGGTTCTTGATTTCACCGTGTTTGATAGTGATCTTTTGGGTGTCTTTATTGATCTTGCGGATTTCGCCGTCAGTCATGTCGGCGGTCGGCGTGCTTACTTGCGCAGTCGCTGGTTTTTCCTGGGCATGTGCAGTTACTGAAAATGCCGCAGCCGTAGCCAGCAACACGACAGGGAGAAATTGTGAAGTTTTCATGGTTGATCCTTGGTGTGAACTGCGGGTGAAAAAGGATTAATGCTTGTGCATGGTGTGAGCATCACCTGCCACGACTTTTCCGCTCACAGCCACAGCGCCCTTCATGCCAGCGTCGTAGTGACCCGGTTGCAGGCACGCAAAATTCACCTTCCCGGCCTTGGTGAATTGCCAGATGATTTCACCGGATTTCCCCGGTGTGACGGTGACTTGATTTTCATCAGCGTGTTCCATTTCCGGGTATTTCTTCATCGCCTCGTAATGCTCTTCCAATTCCTCCTCAGTACCCAAGACCATTTCATGCTTAAGTTTGCCGGTGTTCTTGACGACAAATTTGATGGTTTCACCTTGTTTGACAGCGATGTCCGCAGGCGTGAAGCGCATGGCATCGGTCATCTCAACGATGATGGTGCGCGTCACCTTGGCGACACTGCCAGCTTGTCCGATGGCATTGGAGTCGCCGTGATGGCCACCGGCATGGTCGCCGGCGGCAAAGGCAGCCTGGGCAATCAATGCAGTTGAGAGTGCGGCGATGAGGGATTTGATTTTCATGAGACGTCCTTTCAGGGGGTTAAGAGATTAATGACCAGAATGGCCCGTGGGTTTACGTACTTGCACTTCGACTTCTTGCTTGGGCATAACCTTGCGGGGCATGGATTGGCCGCCTTCGGCTTGAAAGCGCGCGGGCTCAGGCATTGCGCCTGACCATTCAAATGCCACTTCGCCGGGGGGGTGCTGATACCAGCCGGGGTCTTTGTAGTCACCCGGTTTCTGGTCTTTGCGCACCTTGAGCACCGAGAACATGCCGCCCATTTCGACGCTGCCAAAAGGCCCTTGCCCGGTCATCATCGGAATGGTGTTGTCGGGTATCGGCATTTCCATTTCGGCCATGTCCGCCATGCCGCGCTCGCCCATCACCATGTAATCGGGAATCAGGTTGGTGATTTGCTTGGCAACGCCCCTGTGGTCCACGCCGATCATGGTGGGCACGTCGTGACCCATCGCATTCATGGTGTGATGGCTCTTGTGGCAGTGGAAGGCCCAGTCGCCTGCTTCATCCGCCAAAAATTCGATCTGCCGCATCTGGCCGACCGCAACATCCGTTGTCACCTCATGCCAACGGGTGCTTTTAGGGGTAGGCCCGCCATCCGTTCCTGTGACCAGGAACTCATGGCCATGCAGGTGCATCGGATGATTGGTCATCGTCAGGTTGCCGATGCGAATACGCACCTTGTCGTTCAAGCGCACGTTCAGGCTGTCGATACCCGGAAAAATGCGGCTGTTCCATGACCAGAGATTGAAGTCCGTCATGGTCATGATCTTGGGCGTGTAGCTGCCGGGGTCAATGTCGTAGGCGTTGAGCAAGAAACAGAAGTCGCGCTGCACGTCATCAATCAACGGATGCTTGGTCTTCGGGTGCGTGACCCAGAAGCCCATCATGCCCATCGCCATTTGCGTCATTTCGTCCGCGTGCGGGTGGTACATGAAGGTGCCGGGACGGCGGGCGACGAATTCATAGACAAAGGTCTTGCCCGGTTTGATGGGTGGTTGCGTCAGCCCGTTGACGCCATCCATGCCATTGGGCAGGCGCTGGCCGTGCCAGTGGATGCTGGTGTGCTCCGGCAGGCGGTTGGTGACGAAGATACGCACGCGGTCACCCTCGACCACCTCGATGGTCGGCCCTGGACTCTGGCCGTTGTAACCCCATAGATGCGCCTTCATGCCCGGCGCCATTTCACGTACCACGGGTTCGGCCACCAAGTGAAATTCCTTGACGCCCTGGTTCATGCGCCACGGCAATGTCCAGCCGTTAAGCGTGACCACCGGGTTGTAGGGGCGGCCACTGTTGGGCACCAGCGGCGGCATCGTGTCGGGCTGGGTCTGCAAGACCGGTTCCGGCAATGTCGCCATGGCAACGCGGCTTACTGCGGATGCTGCGATCGCCCCCCCTGCGAGTCCTGCCGCTTTGAGGAATTGTCTTCTTGAGCTCATAAATTAATCCCTGTGATATTGGTTGAAGCATGAGGCTGAACGTCCGCGCCATGCTGCGGTGTGTTTTGTGGATTAATGCCCGGCATCGCCACCTCCGCCAGTAACCATGGCCCCCACATCTGCCATCGTGGGCTTGCCCATCAGCGAGGCTTGCAGGGCCGCATCGGCGAGCCAGAACTGCTGCTCCGCAGCAATCGCGGCCATGACACTGTTAACCTGGTCGCGGCTATCGGCCAGCAACTCAAACACACCGATCAACATGCCGTTGTAGCGCAGCACGTTTTCTTCTGAAATCGTCTTGCGCAGCGGCACGACCTCGTCGCGGTAGTGGCGGGAGACATCAAAGGCGGTGCGGTATGCAGAGTAGCTTTCACGCAGGTTTGATCCTGCTGCACGAACCGTGGCTTCCACTCGATTGGCTGCGGCGAGAGTTTTGGCATTCATGGCATCGCGCTTATTGCCGCCCCAGTCGAAGATTGGCAGACGCACGCTCACCTCGTAGCCACGTCTGGGCGTTGAAGTCCCTGCCGCGTGATCAAACACGGTGTCACGCCGCACGCCCAGCTCAATGTCAGTGAAACTGGTCAGCACATTCAAGCCCTGCGCTTTGGCCATGGCATCAAACTCAGCTTGAGCGAGTCGAATGTCCAGCCGCCCCTTGCTGGCCAATTTGCCTACTTCATCAGGTGAGCGCGGGCTGCTTGGCATATCAGGCAATCTGTCTGGCAATACCAGCACCTCCGCTTGGGGTTCGGTTAATCCCATCAGCCGAATCAATTCTTCACGTGTCGAGGTACTTGCGTGCTGCGCCGCCGCCCATTGCGTGGCTGCATCGGCGTAGAACGCCTGTTGGCGAGCGCGCTGCAACTTACTGAAATTGCCCGCTGCCTGAAGACGACGCGCCAACTCGCTACTTGCCTGCGCAGCATCATTAACCTGCTTGGCATAAACAAGATTTTGCTGTGCCGCGACGGCTTTGACCCAGGCCTGGCGCACTTGCGTGACCTGGTCGATGACACTGCTGGTCAAGCGCAACTGCTGTTGTGCAATTTGCCGTTCAGCCATTTTGTAGCGCTGCGGCAGGGTCAACAGATCAAGCAGGCCGAATGCCAACAATCGCCCCAACTCAAGTTCATCAGCAAAACTGGTGCGCTCAAATATTAAGATCGGATTGGCGATACGCCCGTTCTGTGCAGCGAGCGCTGCATCCGCCCAGTTCTGTGCCAGCATGGCTTGCAACGCCGGGCTGTTCACCAATGCCAGCCGAACGGCATCGCTCTGATTAATGGGTTGACTCAAAATCTCTGCCGCGACGCGATCCATTTTGGTACGCTGGTCTTGGGTTCGTGCCAGCGCAAGCTGGCCCTGCGTAAAGTTGGCCGCTTCCCGGTTGGTGCTGGCAACAGATTGATCGAAGTTGACACTGGCGCAGCCTGAAAGAATGACCAGTGTGGCGACGGCCATGAGCGTCTTGCTACCGACAGCTCGATGCGAGCGGCCATATGAAAGCTGCGTCGTCGTGCTCATGGCGTGCTCCCATGATCACTGGGCATACCCTTGTTGCCTGGTGTAGCGGTAGGCTTGTCGGCAGGGTCTGGTTGCTGCGCCTCCCTGGCATACACTTGCCAGCCGCCAATCGATTCAACCGTATCATTGGTTTCTCGCCATGGCGCGACCGGCTGTTCGCTGAACCCCTGGTATTGGCTGAATACCGAGCGGTATTTGAGTATCGGAGCGACCACGCCTGCGTTTTCCTGGGCGAGCGCTACCGAAGCACTCAGCGCCAGTCCGACGGGTATTGCCCATTTGGCCGGCAATGACCATGGCCCGCCATAGAGTGATGAATACATAATTTCCTCGCAAGAAATGAAGTCCAATGCGCAACATGCGCCGGGTGAACGGGCACCGAGGCATATGGGCATCCTGCGGGCACGAACCCAACATGAATCTGACGCGCGAATGACAAATCTGTAATGCGCGCCTTCCCAAGCACGAGCTGTGGCAGGATGCGTCCATCCAGCCTGGTGTTTACAGACATGAAAATCCTGATCGTCGAAGACGAGCCCAAGACGGGCGATTACCTGAAGCAAGGTCTTACCGAGGCCGGTTTCGTCACGGATCTGGCGCGCGACGGCTGGGACGGCCTGGAACTCGCCAAGGCGGGGCACTACGACCTGATGATCCTGGACGTGATGCTGCCTGGCATCAACGGCTGGCAGGTGCTTGAAGGCGTACGCCGGGCCGGCATCGACATGCCGGTGCTGTTTTTGACTGCGCGTGATCAGGTGGAGGACCGGGTCAAGGGGCTGGAACTGGGCGCCGACGATTATCTGGTGAAACCCTTCGCCTTTGCCGAACTGCTGGCCCGGGTGCGCAGTCTGGTGCGCCGCGGGCATGCCGGTCTGGAACCCGCCGTCCTCAAGGCGGCCGACCTGGAACTGGACCTGCTGCGGCGACGAGCCATGCGGGCGGGACGCAAGATCGAGCTCACGGCGAAGGAGTTCGCCTTGCTGGAACTGTTTCTACGCCGCAGGGGAGAAGTGCTGCCCCGCAGCCTGATCGCCTCACAGGTCTGGGATATGAATTTCGATTCCGATACCAACGTAATCGATGTGGCGGTGCGTCGGCTGCGGGTCAAGATCGACGAGGGCTTTGAATCCAAGCTCATCCACACCGTGCGGGGGATGGGCTACGTGCTGGAAACCTTCCCGGAAGAGCCGGCGCCATGAAAACCCTGTCGCTGACTGCCCGGATCAGTCTGCTTTTCGCGGTGGCCGCATCCCTGGTCTTGCTGACGACGGGCTATTTTCTGACGCAAGTCGTGGATGCCCATTTCGAGGAGGGGGATCGGCATGAGCTCAATGGCAAGCTGGAACTCATCCAGAATTTATTCAAGCACGCCTCTAGCCAGAATGAATTGGACCTTCTGCCACAACAACTGGATGACGCCCTGGTCGGCCACCATGGTCTCGCAGTGGCAGTCACGGATGCGAGGGGCGATATCTGGTTCGCCACCTCGGGCGCTGACTTTCCACAAACATTGCTGAATGACTGCCAAGCCCAGCCAGCAGGGTGTACGGCCGGCACCTTGCAGCAATGGACGCAGTCCGGGACCAGCTACCGGGGAATGGCCGTGTCGATAACCACAGGCGGTGGCAGGCCTTACTCCGTGGCGGTGGCACTGAACATCCAGCACCATGTCCTTTTCATGAACAAGTTCCGGTCAGTGCTGGCCCTCGCCATCGCTTTGGCCGCCCTGGCCACTGCCGGCCTAGGCTGGATCGTTACCCGGTGGGGGCTTTCCCCCTTGCGTCAGGTCACCGACATGGTGGCCGGCATTTCCGCCGAACGCCTGGCAGAGCGCCTGCCGGCTACAGGCCTGCCTGCTGAACTCAAGCCTCTCGCCACCGCCTTTAACGCCATGCTGGCTCGCCTGGACGATTCCTTCCGGCGGCTCTCCGAGTTCTCTTCTGACATCGCGCACGAACTGCGCACCCCCATTTCCAACCTCATGACCCAGACTCAGGTGGCGCTTTCCAGCGCTCGCAACAAGGACGAGTACAAGGAAATCCTTTACTCCAGCTTGGAGGAATATGAACGCATGGCTCAGATGGTTGGCGACATGCTCTACCTTGCCCAGACCGACAACGGCTTGCTCAAACCGGGCCTGGAAAAAGTAAGTCTGGCCAATGTAATACAGGATTTGTTTGATTACTTTGAAGCCTGGGCGGAAGAGCGCGCGATTTCGCTAACACTGACGGGAACTGCCACCGTATCCGGCGACCGGCTGATGTTGCGGCGTGCGCTCAGCAACCTCATATCGAACGCCATCCAACACACTCCACCAGGCCAAACCGTGCAGGTATCCCTAGCTGGGCACGGAGATAGCGCCACAGTTTCTGTCGAGAACCCGGGCCTGGAAATCCCGGCAGAGCACCTCCCCCGGCTGTTCGACCGCTTCTACCGTGCCGACCCATCACGCCAACGCAAGGGAGACGGTGCAGGACTGGGGCTTGCCATCGTCAAATCCATCGTTGACGCGCATGATGGCTCGATCACCGTGACATCCGATGACCAGAAGACCCGCTTCCAGATCACCTTGCCCGCATCGGCGAAGTAGTGCGAATCATTTGGTACTAAAAGATCAGCATGCCGAAACGTTAAGACATGCGGCCCCCCTTGGTGAAAACATCCAGCGCTGTACAATGCCCCGCATGCGCCGCTTCATCGCCCTGATCATCATATTCATCGTCCCGCTCCAGTTCGCCTGGTCGGCGGCGGCCGGGCTGCATGGGCACATGGGGATGGATGCAGCGGGTGCGCAGGTTCATGACCACGACCACCATCACGAAGCCGGACACGCAAGCCATGAACTTGCTGCACTCGGCAGCGCCGACGGCGAGCAGCACAACGAGGATGGCCATCACGGCAGCCACTGCCACCACGTTTTCTCCTTCATCTTTCATCAGCCCGGCTCGCTGCCCGGACTGGAACTGAGCGGCGGCCCGGTTCAACACGCCCCCGCCGCCTTCCTCACCCGTATCCCCCCGCTTCTCGATCGTCCCCCGCTAGCGCACGCCTGACCGGCGAGCGTTTGCTTCAACGCGACTTCATGTCGCGGTCGTGTTTCGCACGCCGGTGTTCTTCGTTCCATTGATTTATCACGAGGAAAAACCATGCGAATCACGCTATCCGTATTTCTGCTCGCGCTGCCGTTGGCGGTCTGGGCGCAAACACCGCAAACCGGGCTGAATTCAGGCGCGCCGCGCGCCAGCGAACCGGCTACCCCGCTTACCCTGAAAGCGGCACTAGAGCTGGCGCTTGGCGCCAACCCTGAGCTGTCGGCGGCGGGCCGCGAACTGGAGGCGCTCGACGCCACCATCACTCAGGCACAAGTCCGGCCCAACCCGGAATTTTCGGCCTTGATCGAGGACACGCGCCCGGCGACGCGGACCACGACGCTTCAGTTAAATCAGCCGATCGAGCTGGGCGGCAAGCGTAGCGCCAGGATCGAAGCCGCCGAGCGCGGCCGCGATACCGCGTCCTTGGAGTTGGACGCCAAGCGCGCCGAGATTCGTGCGGCGGTGACCGCGGCGTTCTTCGACGTGCTGGTCGCGCAGGAACGCTTGCGGCTTGCCCAGGCGTCAGTCGAACTCGCGCAACGCGCAACCGCAGCCGCCACGCGGCGGGTCACGGCCGGCAAGGTGTCCCCGGTCGAAGAGACCAAGGCGCGCGTGGCCGAGGCCGGCGTGCGGGTCGAACTGACACTGGCAGCAAGCGAACTCACGACCGCACGCCGTCGGTTGGCAGCCACCTGGGCCAATCCGGCGCCCCGTTTCGAGCGTGCCGAGGGCGACCCGGAGGCCCTGCCGCCACTCCCCGCCCTGGCCGACCTGAACGCGCACCTCGCCGCTTCGCCCGCCGTGTTGCGAGCCAGGATCGAAATCGAGCGCAGGCAAGCGGTAGCCGAGGTCGAGCGCCGCCGAGGCATCCCGGACGTAACCGTGAGCCTCGGTGTCAAGCGCGACGAGCAACTGGGATTCAATCAAGCGATTCTTGGTGTTTCGCTCCCCATCCCGATCTTCGACCGCAATCAGGGAAACTTGCTGGAGTCCCTGCGCCGCACCGACAAGGCACGCGACGAACTATCCGCCGCCGAAATCCGCCTGTCCAACGAACTAGCGCTTGCTTACGAGCGCCTGAATTCGGCGCGTCAGGAAACGGAGTCGCTACGACGGGACATCCTGCCGGGTGCGCAGAGCGCCTACGACGCTGCGACCAAGGGCTTCGAACTGGGCAAATTCAGCTTCCTCGAAGTACTGGACGCCCAGCGCACCTCATTCCAGGCCAAATCCCAATATCTGCGCGCGCTGGCCGAGGCGCATCGATCCGCCGCCGAAATCGAACGCATTCTCGGCGCGGCATCGCCCCAATCGACCCTGGCGCCAGCCGCCACTCAGCAGTAGGAGCCCACATGAAACTCAATCTGAACAAGAAACAGACCCTTTCCATTGCCGCCGTCCTGGGGATCGGCATCGTGCTGGCCGGGCTGATCCTCGGCACTGGCAAGCCGCAGCCCGCAGGCGACGAGCACGGGCAAGACAGTCATGCCGAAGCACCGGGCCATGCCGACGAAGAACCGCACGCGGCAGAAGCCGGTCCGGCCAAGGGTCCGCACGGCGGCAAGCTGTTTAATGAAAACGGCTACGGGCTGGAAGTGACCATCTTCGAGCAGGGCGTGCCGCCGGAGTTTCGCGTCTATATCTACCGCGATGGCAAACCTGTCGATCCGTCGGCAAGTCAGGTTGTCATCACGCTGCACCGCTTGGGGCGCGCACCGCAGGCGATCCGGTTTGCCAAGGTAGGCGATTACCTCAAGGGTGACGCCGAAGTGGTCGAGCCGCATTCGTTCAGGGTAGAGATTGCCGCGCAGTCCGGTGGCAAGGCATATCGCTTTGGCTATGACCAGGTTGAAGCGCGAGTGAGCCTGAGCGATGCGCAGCTCAAACAAAACGGCGTGAGCCTGCTGACTGCGGGCCCGGCGCGGATCAACGCAGCGCTACAACTGATCGGCGAGATTCGCCTGAACGAAGACCGCATGGTGCATGTGGTGCCGTTATTGACCGGGGTAGTGGCGGCCTCGCCGGCCAATGCCGGCGACCGGGTGAAAAAGGGCCAACTGCTGGCGGTGATTTCCAGCCAGGCGCTGGCCGACCAGCGCAGCGAACTGCTGGCGGCACAAAAACGCCTGGCGCTGGCGCGCACGACGTTTGAGCGTGAGAAACAGTTGTGGGAAGAAAAAATCTCCGCCGAGCAGGATTACCTGCAAGCGAAGCATGCCATGCAGGAAGCCGAAATTGCCATGCAGAACGCACGGCAGAAACTGGCGTCGCTGGGTGGCGCGGGGCAACCGGGCGGCGCGCTGACGCGCTACGAAATCCGCGCGCCGATCGACGGCGTGGTGGTCGAAAAACATCTCTCGCTGGGCGAGGCGGTACAGGGCGACGCGAAGATTTTCGTCATCGCCGATTTGTCCACGGTATGGGTGGACATGACAGTCGCGGCCAAGGATCTGGGCGCGGTGAAAACCGGCCAGAAAGCGGACATTCAGGCCACCGCGTTCGCAGCGCAGGGCAGCGGCGCGATTTCTTATGTCGGCGCGCTGGTCGGTGAAGCGACGCGCGCGGCTACCGCGCGGGTGGTGTTGCCCAACCCCGCCGGGGTCTGGCGACCAGGCTTGCAGGTCAAGGTGCAGCTGGTCACCGGCTCGGTCGAGGTGCCGGTCGCGGTGGCCGCCGAAGCGATTCAGACCGTGCGCGACTGGACGGTGGTGTTCGGACGCTACGGCAACGATCTGGAAGCGCGCCCGCTGGAACTCGGGCGCAGCGACGGCAAGTTCATCGAGGTCGTCGGCGGGCTGAACGCGGGCGAAGTGTATGCCGCGACAAACAGCTTTCTGATCAAGGCCGATCTGGAAAAATCCGGCGCGAGCCACGACCACTAGGAGACCCCGATGAAACAGATTATCGCCATTGTGCAGCCGCATCGTCTGGACAACATCGAACAGGCGCTGCATGGCCTCGCCCATTTATCCGGCTTCACCTACTTTCCGGCGCACGGCCATTCTCGTGGACAAGGCCCGCACCATGCTTTTGTTCCCAATGAGTGGAATCCGGACGCCCACGAGCGGCTGGTGCTGATGATGTTTTGCGCGGACGAACACGCGCAGGCGGTGGTGGAAGCCATCCGCGCAGCGGCCGGCACGGGCAATCCCGGCGACGGTTTGATTGCTGTTTCTGAACTTGCAGACGTGTTGCGCATTCGCTCCGGCGAACGCGGCGACGCGGCGCTCTAGGAAAAAGACCCCCATCATGTTTGAAAAGATCATCCGTTTCGCCATCGACCAGCGCTGGCTGGTACTGCTGATGACGCTGGGCATGGCGGCGCTCGGCGTATACAACTATCAGCAACTGCCGATCGACGCCGTGCCTGACATCACCAACGTGCAGGTGCAGATCAACACCGCCGCCCCCGGTTATTCACCGCTCGAATCCGAGCAGCGCATCACCTTCCCGATCGAAACCGTCATGGCCGGGCTGCCCGGCCTGGAGCAGACGCGCTCGCTGTCGCGTTATGGCCTGTCGCAGGTGACGGTGATTTTCAAGGAAGGCACCGACATCTACTTTGCGCGGCAACTCGTCAACGAGCGCATCGGCCAGGCGCGCGCGCAATTGCCCGCCGGGCTCGCGCCGGAAATGGGACCGATTTCGACCGGCCTGGGCGAGATTTTCATGTGGACGGTCGAGGCCAAACCGGGCGCGAAAAAAGCCGACGGCAGCGCCTACACGCCGACCGACCTGCGCGAAATTCAGGACTGGATCATTAAACCGCAATTACGCAACGTGCCAGGCGTGACCGAGATCAACAGCATCGGCGGCTATGCCAAGACGTTTCAGGTTGCGCCGCTGCCCGACAAGTTGATGGCCTACGGTCTGACGCTGCAAGACCTGGTCACCGCCATCGAGCGCAACAACGGCAACACGGGCGCGGGCTACATTGAAAAAAGTGGCGAACAGTACCTGATCCGCGCGCCCGGCCAGGTCGCCAATCTGGCCGACATCGGCAACATCATCGTCGGCAGCCGGGAAGGCGTTCCGATTCGCATCGGCGACGTGGCCGAGGTCGGTATGGGCAAGGAGCTGCGCACCGGTGCCGCGACCGAAAACGGGCGCGAAGTCGTGCTCGGCACGGTGTTCATGCTGATTGGCGAAAACAGCCGCACCGTATCGCAGGCGGTTGAAAAGCGGCTGGAAGAAGTCAACCGCACCCTGCCTGCCGGAGTGGTCGCGCACACTGTGTACAACCGCACCATCCTGGTCGACAAGGCGATCGACACGGTCAAGAAAAACCTGATCGAAGGCGCGCTGCTGGTGATCACGGTGCTGTTTCTGTTCCTTGGCAATATCCGCGCCGCGATCATTACCGCAATGGTCATCCCGCTGGCGATGCTGTTCACCTTTACCGGCATGGTCAGCAACAAGGTCAGTGCCAACCTGATGAGCCTGGGCGCACTCGATTTCGGCATCATCATCGACGGCGCGGTGGTGATCGTCGAGAACTGCGTGCGCCGTCTGGCACACGCGCAAGCTGCGGCAGGGCGAGTCCTGACCCGCAACGAGCGTTTCCACGAAGTGTTTCTGGCATCGCGCGAAGCGCGGCGGCCGCTGCTGTTCGGCCAGCTCATCATCATGGTCGTGTACCTGCCGATTTTCGCGCTCACCGGTGTCGAAGGAAAAATGTTCCACCCGATGGCGTTCACCGTGGTCGCGGCCCTGCTCGGTGCGATGATCCTGTCGGTGACGTTTATTCCCGCCGCCGTCGCGCTGCTGATCGGCAACCAGGTCAGCGAAAAGGAAAACCGCCTGATGGGCTGGGCGCGGCGTGGCTATGCGCCGATGCTGGACTTTTCGCTGAAGAACGCGCCGCTGGTGCTGAGCTTTGCGGGCGTCGCGGTGGTCTTGTCGGCGCTGTTGCTTACGCGCATGGGCAGCGAATTCGTGCCCAGTCTCAACGAAGGCGACATCGCGCTGCACGCCTTGCGCATCCCCGGCACCAGTCTGTCGCAGGCCGTTGAGATGCAGACCGAACTCGAACGCACGATCAAGCAGTTTCCCGAAGTCGAGCGGATTTTCGCCAAGCTCGGCACGGCGGAAATCGCCACCGACCCGATGCCGCCCAGCGTCGCGGATAACTTTGTCATGCTCAAACCGCAGTCGGAATGGCCCGATCCCACGCGCAGCAAGGCCGACCTGGTGCAGGCGATGCGGGAGGCAACCGCCAAGGTGCCTGGCAACAACTACGAGTACACCCAGCCGATCCAGATGCGCTTCAACGAACTGCTGTCGGGCGTGAGGAGCGACGTGGCGGTCAAGGTGTTCGGCGACGACATGGACACCATGAACGCCAGCGCCGAATCGATTTCTCGAGTGCTCGAAAGTGTGCCGGGCGCGGCCGACGTCAAGGTTGAACAGACCACCGGGCTGCCGATGCTGACTATCCAGATCGACCGCGATAAAACCGCGCGCCTCGGCATCAATGTCGGCGACGTGCAGGAGGCGGTGTCGATCGCACTTGGCGGGCGCGAGGCCGGCGTGCTGTTCGAGGGCGACCGGCGCTTCGACATTATCGTCCGCCTGCCCGAGCGCCTGCGCAACGATCTGGCGGCGATGCAGCAGTTGCCGATTCCCCTGCCACCCTCTGCGGACAATGTACAAGCCAACTTCGTGCGGCTGGGCGAGGTGGCGAGCGTCAACGTCGCCCCCGGCCCCAACCAGATCAGCCGCGAAGACGGCAAGCGTCGGGTAGTCGTCACCGCCAACGTCCGCGGGCGCGACATCGGCTCGTTCGTCAGTGAGGCCACGCAGAAAATCCAGGCCGACGCGCCGGTTCCAGCCGGCTACTGGACAACCTGGGGCGGCACCTTCGAGCAGCTGCAATCGGCCGCCAAGCGCCTGCAAATCGTCGTCCCGGTAGCGTTGCTGCTGGTGTTCATGTTGCTGTTCGCCATGTTCGGCAACGTCAAGGACGGGCTACTGGTATTCACCGGCGTGCCGTTCGCGCTTACCGGCGGCATTTTCGCGCTGTGGCTGCGCGATATTCCGCTGTCGATCTCGGCGGGTGTCGGCTTCATTGCGCTGTCGGGTGTGGCTGTGCTGAACGGCTTGGTGATGATCGCCTACATCCGCAGCCTGCGCGAAGACGGAAAACGGCTCGACGCGGCGATTGTCGATGGTGCGCTGACCCGCCTGCGCCCGGTGCTGATGACCGCGCTGGTGGCGTCCTTAGGCTTCATCCCGATGGCGATTGCGACTGGAACCGGCGCCGAAGTGCAGCGCCCGCTCGCTACCGTCGTCATCGGCGGCATCTTGTCTTCGACCGCATTGACGCTGCTCGTCCTGCCGATCTTGTACCGGCTGACGCACCGGAAAGAAGAAGAGGAAGAATCGCGCACGGTTGATCGCAACGGATTACTGACACAGCAAGCCTGACCAGAACGCCCCGGTCGACAGGCCGGAGGCGTTTGTTGCTTACAACGTGATTGGAGATTTGAACATGACTGGAAATTTGATATCTGACTTCCCGCCGCGCTGGATCGGAGCCATTTTACGCGCCCGTTGGCTGGCATTTATCGCGATAGCGTTGCTCTCGCTTCTGGCGACTAGTGTGTTCGCACACGGCGTCGCGGAGGATGACAAGCTGTTTATCGAGCAAACCAGCGGCATGCAACTGATCCCATTCGTATACCTGGGTGCCAAGCACATGGTTACGGGGTATGACCATCTCCTGTTTCTGTTCGGCGTGATCTTCTTCTTGTATCGCATGCGCGAGATCGGGACCTACGTCACGCTGTTTGCTATCGGCCATAGCATCACGCTGCTGTATGGCGTCCTCAGTGGCACGCATGTCAACCCCTACCTTGTCGACGCCATCATCGGACTCTCGGTCGTATACAAGGCGCTCGACAACTTGGGCGCGTTCAAGCGAGTGTTGGGCTTTCAGCCCAACACCAAGGCCGCAGTTTTGATCTTTGGTTTTTTCCATGGATTTGGCCTCGCAACCAAGCTGCAGGAATTCACGCTATCGCAGGATGGTTTGGTGCCGAACATCCTCGCATTCAACGTAGGGGTCGAGCTTGGGCAGTTGCTCGCCCTTGCTGCAATTCTGATTGCCATGGGCTTCTGGAGACGCACCGATGCTTTCGGGCGCCAGGCGTTCGCGGCCAATGTCGCATTGATGGCGGCAGGATTTGTCCTGATGGGCCATCAAATGACCGGTTATTTCAATATCTGATTAGGATTCAATATGTCTACATTCAACACCCATCCGCATCCAACTTTGCCCCAACTGACCAAGGCCACAGGCGTGGCCTTGGTCGCCGCCGCAGCTATCCTGATCACTACTGTACTGCCCGCAGAGCATGGCATCGACCCAACCGGAATTGGCAAGGCGCTAGGCCTGACCACACTGAGTTCTTCTAGTGGTGAGGCAGCAGCGGCGTTGGTTCCGGTCACTTCCGCCGCCATGCTGCCCAGCAACATGGCTGCGCTCGCACCCATTGTGCAAACACCCGCTGCTACCGTGGCTAAAAGCGAGGTGCCATTCCGCAGCGACGAAATGATGCTGACACTGCAACCCGATGAGGGCGCGGAAATCAAGGCTTCCATGCGTAAGGGCGAGCAATTCGTGTTTGCCTGGGCTGCCGAAGGCGGCAAGGTCAACTTCGACATGCACGGAGAACGACCCAATGCGGGCGACAAATTCACCAGTTACTGGAAAGCCAAGCAGCACACCCGTGCCCAGGGAATTTTTGTCGCTCCGTTTGACGGAACACACGGCTGGTATTGGCGCAACCGTGGCGATCAACCGGTTACCGTCAAAGTCAACGTGAGCGGTTTTTACGAGAAGCTTTACCGGCCTAAATAAGAACTGCCAGCCCAGTCCAATGCACTCAAGTACACCTTTCACCGACTACTTAAAATGTAGGGCGAGGAGGCGCTGGTTGCGGGCAGGCGCGGCGTCGACACAGTCTCCACCTGCGCTGGCGCGGGCCACGACAGCAGGCCGAAATATGGCAGCGTGGTGGCGTGGTTAAGAGCGTGACCTACGAGCTCAAATGATCCCGATGCCCCAATGCCATCTCCGCCAAATTACTGCGCGTTCGGATCAATGGGGCCCAAATTCCCGGTGCGCGCATAAAAAGTCTGAATTTGGGAGCAAGGTCATACTGTGATTCGGATCTCCAGGCCGATGCTGGAAAAGCATCAAGTTGCTATTTATTTCACGGCGGTTTTTGCCGGCCTGCTGACGACCGCCGTCGCGGGTCCATCCCCTGCCGCCCTGGAAGCCTGGATCAATCCGGCACTGGCTGCGCTGCTCTATGTCACGTTCCTGCAAGTGCCGATGGCTTCCATCGGGCAGGCACTGACCCACGGGCGCTTTATCTCGGCGCTGTTGATCGTCAATTTCATTGCGGTTCCGCTGGTGGTACTCGGGCTAATCCAATTCCTTCCCGCCAATCCGGCCCTCCGGTTCGCCGTGCTGCTGGTATTGCTGACGCCCTGCATCGACTATGTCGTCGTCTTCACGCACCTGGGGCGGGGAGATGCGAGGCTCATCCTCGCGGCAACACCCGTTTTGCTCATCGCGCAAATGCTGCTGTTACCCATTTACCTCGGGCTGTTTCTCGGGGCCGACGCAGCAGGTTTGGTGCAGGCAAGACCATTCCTGAACGCGTTTTTCTGGCTGATCGCCATACCCCTTGTCCTCGCCTGGTTAACCCAGTATTGGGCTGCCCGCCGCGAGGTGGGCAAGCGGGTTGAGGGTGCGATGGGATGGTTGCCAGTCCCTCTAATGGCGCTTGTGTTGTTGATTGTGTTCGCGGCCGTTGCTCCACAGATCGTTGCTGCATCTACCGATGTTGCCTGGACAGTACCGATTTATGCGGCATTCGCGATCGTCATGCCTCTTGTCGCCTATGCGGTGGGAAAACTTCTAGGACTCGATGTTGGCGCGGGCCGTGCCCTGGCCTTCAGCGCTGGCACCCGCAATTCATTGGTGGTATTGCCACTGGCATTCGCCGTCCCCGGAGGGGGCACCCTCATCCCGGCGGTCGTGGTCACGCAAACGCTGGTTGAACTCGTCAGCGAACTTGTCTATGTGCGCTGGATACCGCGATTGATTAAAACGGCAACGGAACGCGAGACGTTATGAGGGCGCTCGCCAGGCGTACGATTTTTTTCCGTTTCGTGAGGCGACCAATCCCGCAGCAGTAACACAACGCATACCCCGCTGTAATTATTTGGTTCTACAAGGAGCGGCAACATGGCTGAAAAACTGACCTTGGACTTGTCCCTGATCTTGCCGGAAATTCCCGACGAGCGCGACGCTTGCGTGGAGCGGCTGACTGAATTGCTGCAGGCCGAAGGCTTGGAAAAGGTACACCTGGTCCGCGAAGATGGCAGTGCCCGCCTGTGTTTGCACTACGACCCGCAGCGGTACAGTGTGAGCCGGGTGCGCGAGCTGGCACAAGCGGCCGGGGCAAAAATTGGAAATCGCTATCGTCACGAGATCCTGCGCATCGACGGCATGGACTGCCCCACCTGCGCCACCGTGATCGAGCACGCCCTGCAACGCACGGACGGCGTGCTGGAGGCTTCAGTGAGCTACGCCGCCGAACGGCTGCGCCTGGAATTCGATAGCGAAAAAATCGAGCGCCAAGCGATCGTCCGGCGCATCGAGGCCCTGGGTTATGCCGTGCTGGAAGAAGGCCACGAGGCGGGATGGTTCGCCGAGCATCGCGAGCTCATTTTCAGCGGCGTTGCCGGCTTGCTGTTGCTGGCCGGCTGGCTGGCGGGTCTCGCCGGCCAGCCGCGCAGCCTATCGCTCAGCCTGTTGCTGGGCGCCTATGCGGCGGGCGGCTTCTACACCCTGCGCGATGCCTGGCAGAGTATGCGTAGCCGCCGCTTCGACATCGACACCCTGATGATCGTTGCGGCGGCCGGGGCGGCGGCGCTCGGCGCCTGGTTAGAAGGTGCGCTCCTGTTATTCCTGTTCAGTCTGGGGCATGCGCTGGAGCACATGGCCATGGACCGTGCGCGCAAGGCCATCGAGGCACTGGCGGAACTGGCGCCCAAGACGGCCATCGTGCAACGCGACGGCGTGGAGATCGAGGTGCGAGTGGAGGACTTGCAGCGCGGCGACCGGGTGATCGTCAAGCCCGGCCAGCGCATTCCCGCCGACGGCGTGGTGGCGTCGGGCAACTCGGCGGTGGACCAGTCTCCGGTCACCGGCGAATCCATGCCGGTGGACAAACAACCGGGCGACAAGGTGTTCGCCGGCACGGTCAACGGCGAAGGCGCGCTGGTGGTCGAGGTCACCAAGCTGGCGCGGGAGAGCACGCTGGCGCGCATGGTGGAGATGGTGGCCGAGGCGCAGACGCAGAAATCCCCCACCCAGCGCTTCACCGACCGCTTCGAGCGGGTCTTCGTGCCCGTCGTGCTGGCGGGCGCCGCCTTGCTCATCGTGCTGCCGCCGCTATTCGGCTTTCCTTTCGCCGAATCCTTTTACCGCGCGATGGCGGTGCTGGTGGCGGCCTCGCCCTGCGCGCTGGCCATCGCC
>JAGVGD010000004.1 GCA_020057245.1 Thiobacillus sp.
ATCGCAGCGGTCAAGGTGGTCTTGCCGTGGTCAACGTGTCCAATGGTGCCTACGTTTACGTGCGGCTTGGTCCGCTCGAATTTTTCCTTAGCCATGTCTTAGTACCTTATCAATCAATAATCAGTTGTTGAAGAACGCGCGGGCGTATAGCCGGGTGCTCACTTCTTGGAAATAATCGCTTCAGCGACGTTTTTCGGCGCCTCGGTGTAGTGCTTGAACTCCATCGAGTAAGTGGCACGACCTTGCGACATCGAGCGCAGATCGGTCGAATACCCGAACATTTCAGCCAACGGCACTTCTGCCCTGACCAGCTTGACGCCATTGGCGTCATCCATACCCTGGATGATGCCGCGACGGCGATTCAAGTCACCCATCACATCGCCCATGTAATCTTCCGGCGTCTCGACCTCGACCGCCATCATCGGCTCAAGCAGCACCGGGCTGGCTTTGCGCATGCCGTCCTTGAACGCCAGAATTGCAGCCAGCTTGAACGCCAGCTCGGACGAGTCAACATCATGGTAAGAACCGTCGAACAGGGTCACTTTTACATCGACCACCGGGAAGCCTGCCAGTACGCCATTGCTGAGCGCTTCTTTCAAACCCTTTTCTACCGCAGGAATAAATTCGCGCGGCACGGTACCCCCCTTGATGGCATCGATAAACTCGAAGCCCTTGCCGGTTTCGTTCGGGCCCATCTTGATCCAGACGTGGCCGTATTGACCCTTACCACCCGACTGTTTGGCGTGCTTGCCTTCCTGCTCGACTTCCTTCTTGATCGCCTCGCGATAGGCCACTTGCGGCGCACCGACGTTGGCTTCGACGCCGAACTCACGACGCATACGATCAACCAGGATCTCAAGGTGCAACTCGCCCATGCCCGACATGATGGTCTGGCCAGATTCTTCATCAGTGCGCACACGGAAAGACGGGTCTTCCTGCGCCAAGCGCCCCAACGCGATACCCATTTTTTCCTGGTCGGCCTTGGTTTTCGGCTCGACAGCAACGTGAATCACCGGCTCCGGGAAAATCATGCGCTCAAGGATGATTGGATCATTCAGCTCACACAAGGTATCGCCGGTCGTGCAGTCTTTCAGACCCACAGCCGCCGCGATATCACCCGCGCGGACTTCCTTGATCTCTTCGCGCTGGTTGGCATGCATTTGCAGGATGCGACCGAGGCGCTCCTTTTTGCCCTTGACCGAGTTGTAAATGGTGTCGCCCGATTTGACCACGCCGGAATACACGCGGAAGAAAATCAGCTGGCCGACATAGGGATCGGTTGCGACCTTGAACGCCAGCGCCGAGAACTTCTCGTCGTCAGCTGCGCTACGTTCGCCCTGCTCGCCATTTTCCAGCTCGCCCTTGACCGGCGGAATGTCTGTCGGCGCCGGCATCAACTCGACCACCTTGTCGAGCATTGCCTGCACACCCTTGTTCTTGAAGGCGGAACCACACATCATCGGAACGATTTCGCTGGCGATGGTGCGCGCACGCAGACCTGCAATGATCTCAGCCTCGGAGAGATCACCCTCTTCGAGGTACTTGTTCATCATCTCTTCAGACGACTCCGCAGCCGCCTCGACCATGCCCTCACGCCACTTTTTACAGGTTTCGAGGAGCTCAGCCGGGATCTCGCGCAGGTCGAATTTCATGCCCTGGCTGGCCTCATCCCAATAAATCGCCTTCATCTTGACGAGATCAACCACGCCTTCGAAGTTTTCTTCTGCACCAATCGGCACCTGGATCGGGATCGGGTTGGCCTTCAGACGCAAACGCATCTGGTCATAAACCTTGAAGAAGTCCGCGCCGGAGCGGTCCATCTTGTTGACGAACGCCAAACGAGGCACGCCATACTTGTTAGCCTGACGCCACACGGTCTCGGACTGCGGCTGCACGCCACCCACCGCGCAATACACCATGCACGCGCCGTCCAGCACACGCATGGAGCGCTCGACCTCAATGGTGAAGTCGACGTGGCCCGGGGTGTCAATAATGTTGATGCGATGCTCGGGGAACTTGCCGTCCATCCCCTTCCAGAAACAGGTGGTCGCAGCCGAAGTAATGGTGATGCCGCGCTCTTGCTCCTGCTCCATCCAGTCCATCGTGGCAGCGCCATCATGCACTTCGCCAATCTTGTGCGACACGCCGGTGTAAAACAGGACGCGTTCGGTGGTGGTGGTTTTGCCTGCGTCAATGTGGGCTGAAATGCCAATATTGCGATAGCGTTCGATAGGAGTCGCGCGAGCCACGGTATATACCTGCCAATAATTGCGTTGGTTTAAACGCGTTAAATCTTAGAAACGGAAATGCGAGAAAGCCTTGTTTGCTTCAGCCATGCGGTGAACTTCTTCACGCTTCTTCACCGCACCGCCACGACCTTCGGCCGCGTCGAGCAGTTCGCCGGCAAGGCGCTGATCCATCGACTTCTCACCACGCTTGCGCGCAGCATCCTTGAGCCAGCGCATTGCCAGCGCAGTACGGCGGCTCGAGCGCACCTCAACCGGGACCTGATAGTTCGCACCACCCACGCGGCGGCTCTTGACCTCCACCAGGGGACGCGACTTGTTCAACGCCTCACCGAACACCTCCAGAGGATCCTTGCCGGATTTCTTGGTGATCTGCTCAAAGGCGCCATACACAATCCGCTCAGCGACAGACTTCTTGCCGCTGGACATGACGACGTTCATGAATTTCGAAACTTCCTGATTGCCGAACTTCGGATCAGGCAGGATTTCACGTTTGGGTACTTCGCGACGACGGGGCATATTCCAGTCTCTCTATCTAATTAGGCTTGTTTCGAGCCGATACAAATCAGGCTTTTTTCGGGCGCTTGGCGCCGTACTTCGAACGCGACTGCTTGCGATCTTTCACGCCAGCCGTATCCAGGCTGCCGCGCACCGTGTGGTAACGCACACCCGGCAAGTCCTTGACCCGGCCGCCGCGCACCAGCACCACCGAGTGCTCCTGCAGGTTATGGCCTTCACCACCGATATAGCTGATGACCTCAAAGCCGCTGGTGAGCTTGACCTTACATACTTTACGCAAGGCGGAGTTCGGCTTCTTGGGCGTCGTGGTGTACACGCGGGTACACACGCCACGGCGTTGCGGGCAAGCCTTCAGGGCCGGGACCTTGCTTTTTTCCACCGGCGCTTGACGCGGCTTGCGGATCAGCTGGTTAATGGTTGGAATGTCAAAAATTCCGAAAAATTAAGGTGAGCATTCAATTACTTACTAAAACAAGCGGGACGGCACCGACTGCTTTTGTAGCAGTGCCGTCCCCGACTTAAATTACTGCACTTTCCGCCCTTGGAATATGGCCGGAAAAAGACGCGTGATTCTAGGGGAGTCCCCAGCGCCTGTCAAGCCACTTCCTGATTCTCTGCTGTGCTCTCTTCGCCGCCGATGATCAGGTGGGATGCCCCAAGGTCCTCGCCGGCCGCCTGACGGCGTCGGGTCGTGTGATAGGCCAGACCGGTACCCGCCGGGATCAAGCGGCCCACAATCACGTTTTCCTTCAGGCCGCGCAACTCGTCGCGCTTGCCCATGATCGCCGCTTCGGTGAGAACACGCGTGGTTTCCTGGAAGGACGCAGCCGAAATGAAGGAGTCGGTCGACAGCGAAGCCTTGGTGATACCCAGCAATACGGGCTCATACACCGCAGGCTCTTTGCCCGCCGCCAGCATCTCGTCGTTGATCTGCAACACTTCGGAACGCTCGACCTGCTCACCGGGAATCAGCCCGGTGCTACCCGGATCGACCACGACGACGCGACGCAGCATCTGACGCACGATGACTTCGATGTGCTTGTCGTTGATCTTCACGCCCTGCAGACGGTACACGTCCTGAACTTCGTCGGTAATGTAGCGCGCCAGCGTTTCCACGCCCTTGAGGCGCAGGATGTCGTGCGGATCGAAGGCCCCTTCGACGATCATTTCGCCCTTCTGGACGACCTGACCATCGTGCGCGGTCACGTGCTTTTCCTTGGTGATCAGGTACTCGTGCGCGACCCCATCCACTTCGGTAATGACCAGACGCTGCTTGCCCTTGGTGTCCTTGCCGAAGGAAACCGTACCGGTAACCTCTGCCAGGATGCCCGCATCCTTCGGAATCCGCGCTTCGAACAGCTCGGCCACACGCGGCAGACCACCGGTAATGTCGCGCGTTTTCGACGATTCCTGCGGGATACGCGCCAGCACGTCGCCGACCAGCACATCCTGGCCGTCCTTCACCGTGATGATGGAGCCGATCTGGAAGGTGATGTTCACCAGCGTATCCATGCCGGCAATCTTGATTTCATTGCCCGCCTCATCCAGCAACTTGACCTGCGGGCGCAAGCCCTTGGCTGCGCTGCTGGCCTTGCGCTTGGGATCGATCACCACCAGGGTGGACAAGCCGGTGATGTCATCGAGCTGCTTGGCCACCGTGACGCCCTCTTCGATGTTCTCGAAGCGGACCCGGCCTGCGTACTCGGTAATGATCGGACGGGTGTGCGGATCCCACGTTGCCAATACCGCACCGGCCTTGATCTTGGCACCATCGTTCACCATCAGTGTCGCGCCATACGGCACTTTCTGACGCTCACGCTCGCGACCGCTATCGTCCGCAATAATGATTTCTCCATTGCGTGAAATCGCGATCAAATCCTTGCGCGCATTCGTCACATAACGCATCGAAGCGGTGTACTGAATGGTGCCGTTGGATTTGGCTTCAAGCTGACTGGTTGCCGTGGCACGCGATGCCGCACCACCGATGTGGAAGGTCCGCATGGTGAGCTGGGTACCCGGCTCGCCGATCGACTGCGCTGCAATCACGCCGACTGCTTCGCCGGCATTGACCATATAGCCCCGTCCGAGATCGCGACCGTAGCACTTCGCACACAGACCAAAGCGGGTTTCGCAGGTCAGCGGCGTACGCACTTTGACTTCATCGATGCCCAGGGCCTCGATCGCGTCCACCACGTCTTCCACCAGCAGCGTGCCGGCTTCGTAAACGGTTTCCTGGGTTTCAGGATTGATGATGTCGCTGGCGGCCACACGGCCCAGGATCCGCTCGCGCAGCGCTTCGACCACTTCACCGCCTTCGACCAGCGCCTTCACCACCAGACCATTCTTGGTGCCGCAATCGTCTTCCACCACCACCAGATCCTGCGTCACGTCGACCAGGCGACGCGTCAGGTAACCGGAGTTCGCGGTCTTCAGTGCGGTGTCGGCCAGGCCTTTACGGGCGCCGTGGGTCGAAATGAAGTACTGAAGCATGTTCAGGCCTTCACGGAAGTTCGCGGTGATCGGCGTTTCAATAATGGAGCCGTCCGGCTTCGCCATCAGGCCGCGCATACCCGCCAGCTGGCGAATCTGGGCTGCCGAACCGCGCGCGCCGGAGTCCGCCATCATGTAAATCGAGTTGAACGATTCCTGATTGACTTCCTTGCCTTCGCGGTTGGTGACTTTTTCCACCCCCAACTGCGTCATCATGGCCTTGGCCACGGCGTCGCCTGCGCGACCCCAAATGTCCACCACCTTGTTGTAGCGCTCACCCTGGGTCACCAGACCCGAGGTGTACTGCGATTCGATCTCTTTCACTTCTGCTTCGGACGAACCCAGAATCTGGTTCTTCTCATCCGGAATCAGCATGTCCTTGATCGCGATCGACATGCCCGAACGGGTCGCGTAGGTGAAGCCGGTATACATCAGCTTGTCTGCCAGCTCCACGGTTTCACGCAGGCCGCAACGGCGGAAGCTGGCGTTGATCAGGCGTGAAATTTCCTTCTTCTTCAGGGCGCGATCGACGTAGCTGAACGGCAAATCGGGCGGCAGGATTTCCGACAGCAACGCACGGCCGACCGTGGTCTCCACGCGCTTGATGGTTTCA
>JAGVGD010000024.1 GCA_020057245.1 Thiobacillus sp.
CCGCCGCTGCGCTCAGGGCGGCCACGCTCGGCGGCGCGCGTGCGCTCAATCTCGACAGCCAGATCGGCAGCATCGCGCCCGGCAAGCGCGCCGATCTGGTCGCAGTCGATCTTTCCGCCGCATCGAGCCAGCCGGTGTTCGATCCTGTCTCGCATCTGGTATACGTGGCGGGACGCGAAAACGTCAGCCATGTCTGGGTCGATGGCAAACTGAAACTGGAGAAGCACCGCCTGGTCGATCTCGGCCAGAATAATCTGAACATCGACGACCTGAGCGCACGTGTCGCCTACTGGCGCGCCAAAATCACTGCATAGGACCTTCAAATGAGCAACGTCGACGCCGCTGAAATCGCCAAATTTTCCGAACTTGCGCACCGCTGGTGGGATCCGAATTCCGAGTTCAAGCCGCTGCACGAGATCAATCCGCTGCGCCTGAAGTGGATCGACCAGAAAGCCGCGCTGGCGGGCAAAAAAGTGCTCGACGTCGGCTGTGGCGGCGGCATTCTGGCCGAGGCGATGGCCGCGGCCGGTGCCCGCGTCTGCGGTATCGATTTATCGGAAAAGGCGCTCAAGGTCGCCAAGCTGCACCTGTACGAATCCGGGCTCAGCGTCGATTACCAACTGGTATCGGCCGAGGACCATGCCGCGCAGCATGCCGGCGAATTCGACGTGGTCACCTGCATGTAAATGCTGGAACACGTGCCGGATCCCGCAGCCATCGTCGCAGCCTGTGCGCGCCTGGTCAAACCGGGCGGCTGGGTGTTCTTTTCGACGCTGAACCGCAACGCCAAGAGCTACCTGTTCGCCATCGTCGGCGCCGAATACATCCTCAAGATGCTGCCGCGCGGCACCCACGACTACGCCAAGTTCATCCAGCCCGCCGAATTGGCCCGCATGGCGCGCGAAGCCGGGCTCGATACGCAGGAACTGATCGGCATGACCTACAACCCGCTGACCAAAATCTACAAGCTGGAAGCCGACACCGACGTCAACTACCTGCTGGCGACGCAGCGCGGAGAATAGGCATGACCATCAAGCTTGCAGGCATCCGGGCCGTGCTGTTCGATCTCGACGGCACCCTGGTCGACACCGCACCCGACCTCGGCTACGCGCTCAACCTGCAGCGCACACGCCACGGCTTGCCGCCCCTATCCGAAGACATTATTCGCCCGCAGGCCTCACACGGCGCGCGCGGCCTGCTCGGCATCGGTTTCGACCTGCACCCCGATGACGCGAAATTCTCGTCCATGCGCGAAGAGTTCCTGCAGCTGTATGCCGACAACATCTGCCGCCATTCCCGGCCGTTTGCCGGCATTCTCGACCTGCTGACGGCGCTCGAAGCGCGCCAGCTGAAATGGGGCGTAGTCACCAACAAGCCCGCCCGCTTCACCGAACCGCTGATGTCCATCCTCGACTTGGCCGAACGCGCTACCTGCATCGTCTCCGGCGACACCTGCCCGCAGCCCAAGCCACACCCCGCGCCCATGCTCGCCGCGGCCGAACTGTGCGATGTCGCCCCTGCGCAATGCCTGTATCTGGGCGACGCCGAGCGCGACATCCAGGCCGCCAACGCTGCCGCCATGCCTGCACTGGTGGCCGCATGGGGCTACCTCGATGTTGCCGACCAACCCCACACCTGGGGCGCGCATGGGCAAATCCACCACCCGCTCGAAACCCTGGATTTCCTGGCGGACTGAGCATGGCGTACAGCCTGCTCAAGCAGCTGCACCTGAGCACAATCGCCCTGACGCTCGCGCTGTTCGTGCTGCGAGGCATCTGGATGATGGCCGAATCGCCCCGGCTGCAGGCACGCTGGGTGCGCATCGTCCCGCACCTGAACGACAGCCTGCTGCTGGCCAGCGGCATCAGCCTGGCCGTACTGACCCGACAATACCCGCTGGTGCACGGCTGGCTGACGGCCAAGTTCTTCGCCCTGATCCTCTACATCGTGCTCGGAACTCTCGCCCTCAAACGCGGCCGAACCCGGAGCCAGCGTATCGCCGCCTGGATCGCCGCGCTGCTGGTATTCGGTTACATGGTCGCAGTTGCCGTCGCCCGCGACCCCGTACCTTTCAGACGTTAACCTCCCGGAACTTTTTCACTCGGCGCCACTCAATGCATTACACTTGAAGCAGCAACACAAGGGGGCGACCTGGTTTCGACGGGGGTCGCGAAGCAGCGTAGGGCATACCGAGGGTCAGAGTACCTCGTAAATCCAACTGAAAATCGTTTAAACGCAAACGACGAAACTTACGCTCTAGCCGCTTAATTGCGCTAGACCCTGCACCAGCCAGCATACGGGTTGGGTTAGGCAACTAACAGCAGGGTAATCTCAGTATGATCGTGGCTGTCCGGGTGGCTTGGGCAGACATTAAATCAAGGCCACTCGCCAAAGTTCAGCCTGTTCGGCGGGCGTAACCAAGGTTAAAGCAATAAATCACCGGACTAAGTATGTAGAACTGCCTGTAGAGGGCTTTCGGACGCGGGTTCGATTCCCGCCGCCTCCACCATCTACCCAAAGCCCAACCGTTCCCGGTTGGGCTTTTTTATTGCTAGGAATCCCGCCCCAGAACAAGGATGTTAATATTTTCAAAAGTCCGGACACGCCGTCAGGCCGTTGCCTGAGTTCCTGCCACAACATTAGACGAAGAAACCCAAATCTGTCATGAATCAATACGTTTCATTGTTTAACCGGCTGGCTGTATTGGCCTGTCTCGGTCTGGCTGGATGCAGCTCGCTTCTACCCAGTAGCGATGTCGCGCTCGAAGGGCAATGGAACAGTTTTGAAGACGGGCAAAAAACCTTTGACACCATCACGCCCTACCAGACCACCGTCGAGGACCTGAATAAACTCGGTCTGGATCTCCGAACCACCCCGAATGTCACCCTGCTGAATTATTCGGATGTATTGCAGCGCTTCATCCCGAGCCCCTCGATCAATTCCGAAGAGCTCGATACCGGGGTCAGTGATTGCCTCAAGGCAAAAATGGCCTGCAGAGGCTTCGAGATCAATCAGCGAGTCGTCAAGCGCAACCGGTTTGGGAGTTTCTGGATGGACTTTCTGGGCTTCAAGAAAAAAACGGACGTGACGGGCTGGCACTTCCGGGGCATGGTGCTCATCAAAGACCAGCTTGTCGTATACAAACTGGTAAGCGGCGAACCCATGATCCATGAACTGGAACACAGCACCAACCCATTGGGGCCGTTCCAGGGCGTTGGAGAATCAACGCTGCGCGGTTTGTACTAAACGGGTGAACAGCGCGCCTGCCCGCTAAAACCCGGGGTAGCTTTTATCCGGAAACAGCCGGCCTTCCCTTTTGAAATCCCAAGGCGGAATGGGCTTGGTCTCACTCCACAATCCACGCCGCTTCAACTGCGCCATGAGCTGGGCACTTTGGTAGGCCGACTGCTCGTCCGGAATCAGATCTCTGGACAACTCTCTGGCCCACCATGCCATTCCATCCTTTACTTGCTCCAGGCCGATATCAACCGCCTTCACAGTCAGTTTGCAGAGCCTCTTCCCCTGCGGGTCTATCCTGGCGCAGTCTGCGACCGCCGTCTGGTTCTGGCTCAGCCGTCCAAGATTTGTTTTCGATTGATCACTCCAGGCCTGGTGACGCTCGGGCGCATCAATGCCTGCGATCCGGATTGTGTATTGCTTACGGTCCACCTGAAGAATCAAAGTATCGCCGTCTACAACTGCGACTACGCGCCCGCTGAAGGTCTCGGCATGGGCCAGCGGTGATAACAGCGTAACTGCCATGCCAATAAGGGCGTGAGCGTGAGCCCGGTTCCAGTTGCAGCGCCACATGTCAGGTCACACTCCAAAACTGATTTTTCGAGTTGGCAACAGTACTACACGCTGCCTAAGGTGCCGATCGAGCACGCAAGTCAATCGGATAGTCAGTATCCGTGCTTTGCAAGGATCAGCATTAAAAATGGCCTGGATAGGATCCAAGCCATTTTCCTTGCAAGATAAACGCCTAAAGCCCAAACCCGACTGCTGTGTTGGGCTTTTTAAGCTGCTTATCCTGCTGATATTGCTGCTTTTTCGAAGCTGAACACGCCGTCGCGAACATCCACCCGAATGGTGTCTTTGGCGGCAAAGCGTCCACCCAGGATTTCCTTCGCCAGCGGGTTTTCGAGTTCGCTCTGTATGGCGCGCTTGAGCGGCCGCGCGCCATAAAGCGGGTCGAAGCCAGCGCGGGCGATTTCGGCCAGCGCGGCTTCGCTGACGTCCAGCCCCATTTCCATTTGCGCCAGACGATTTTCCAGGCCTTGCAGCTGAATGCGCGCAATGCTGGCGATGTTTTTCTCGTCCAGGGCGTGGAACACGACGACTTCGTCGATACGGTTGATGAACTCGGGGCGAAAGTAGGATTTCACTTCGCCCAGCACGGCCAGCTTGATGACCTGGTAATCGTCGCCGCTCATGCTCTGGATCATCTGCGAGCCGAGGTTGGAGGTCATCACGATCACGGTGTTGCGGAAGTCCACAGTGCGCCCCTGGCCATCGGTCAGGCGGCCGTCGTCCAGCACCTGCAACAGCACGTTGAAGACGTCCGGATGCGCCTTTTCGACCTCATCCATCAGGATGACGGAATACGGTTTGCGGCGCACCGCTTCGGTCAGATAGCCGCCTTCTTCATAGCCGACATAGCCGGGTGGCGCGCCGATCAGGCGGGCAACCGAGTGCTTCTCCATGAATTCGCTCATGTCGATGCGGATCATGTGGTCGGCAGAGTCGAACAGGTATTCGGCCAGGGTCTTGCACAACTCGGTCTTGCCGACGCCGGTGGGGCCGAGGAACAGGAAGGAGCCGAGCGGCCGGTTGGGATCGCTCAAGCCCGCACGTGAACGGCGGATCGCATCGGAGACGACGCGCACGGCTTCGTCCTGCCCCACCACGCGGCTGTGCAGTTTGTCTTCCATGTGCAGCAGCTTGTCGCGCTCGCCCTGCATCATTTTCGAGACCGGAATGCCGGTCGCGCGCGACACCACTTCGGCGATTTCCTCGGCGCCGACTTCGGTGCGCAACAGCTTGAATGCCGTCTTGGTGTCGGTGGTTTCGGCATGCTTCAACTGCGCTTCCAGCTGCGGCAGCTTGCCGTATTGAATCTCGGCGACCTTGTCCAGCTTGCCCTGACGTTGCAACTCGACCATCTCGCCGCGCAGCTTGTCGATTTCTTCCTTGATGTGGGCGCTGCCCTGCACCTGGGCTTTTTCGGCCTTCCACACTTCTTCCAGATCGTTGTATTCGCGTTGCTGGGTCAGCAACTCGTCCTCGATCAGTTGCAGGCGTTTTTTGGACGCCTCGTCCTTTTCGCGCTTGACCGCCTCGCGCTCGATTTTCAGCTGGATCATGCGCCGTTCGAGCTTGTCCATCACCTCGGGCTTGGAATCGATTTCCATCTTGACGCGCGCTGCCGCCTCGTCGATCAGATCGATTGCCTTGTCGGGCAGGAAGCGGTCGGTGATGTAGCGATGCGAAAGCTCGGCCGCCGCGACAATCGCCGGATCGGTTATGTCGACCCCGTGGTGCAGTTCATAGCGCTCCTGCAGGCCGCGCAGGATGGCGATGGTCGATTCGACGCTGGGTTCGTCGACCAGCACCTTCTGGAAGCGGCGCTCCAGCGCGGCGTCTTTCTCCACATATTTGCGGTACTCGTCGAGCGTGGTCGCGCCGATCAAATGCAGTTCACCGCGTGCCAGCGCCGGTTTTAGCATGTTGCCGGCATCCATCGCGCCTTCGGCCTTGCCCGCGCCGACCAGGGTGTGCAGCTCGTCAAGAAACACGATGTAACGGCCCGGATCCATCGCCAGCTCTTTCAGCACGGCTTTCAGCCGTTCCTCGAATTCGCCGCGATATTTGGCCCCGGCCAGCAGCGCGGCGAGGTCGAGCACCAGCACCTTTTTGCCCTTGAGCGTTTCCGGCACTTCGTCGTTGACGATGCGTTGTGCCAGACCTTCGACGATGGCGGTCTTGCCGACGCCGGGCTCGCCGATCAGCACCGGATTGTTCTTGGTGCGACGTTGCAGGATCTGGATCGAGCGGCGGATTTCGTCGTCACGGCCGATCACCGGGTCGAGCTTGCCGTCGCGCGCACGCTCGGTGAGGTCGAGGGTGTACTTTGCGAGCGCTTCGCGCTGGCCTTCGGCCTCCTGAGACTGCACGTTTTCGCCACCGCGCACGGACTGGATCGCCTGTTCCAATGCGGCCTTCTGCGCGCCGTGTTGTTTCATCAAACGCCCGGTTTCGCCCTTGTCGTCCAGCGCTGCCAGCAAAAACAGTTCGGAGGCGATGAAGGCGTCGTTGCGCTTCATCGCTTCCTTGTCGGTCAGGTTCAGCAGGCTGTTCAGTTCACGTGAAATGCTGACCTCGCCGCCCTGCCCTTCGACCTTGGGCAGACGGGTCAGCGCCTGCGTCAGCGCCGCCTTCAGCGCAGGCACCTGCGCGCCGGCGCGCGACAGGATGGCCGCTGCGCCGCCGCCTTCCTGATTGAGCAACGCCAGCAGCAGATGCTGCGGCTCGATGTAGGCATGGTCGCCGCCGACGGCCAAGCTTTGCGCGTCGGAAAACGCCTGTTGGAACTGGGTGGTGAGCTTGTCAAATCGCATAGGTGACCTCTGGCTTAAGGTATATTCAATGCCACCCAAATGATGCCTGTCAGGGCGATTTCAACCCTCCATGTCTGAATTGTCTGCAAGCCCCTCCATCGCCGCCCACGTTTTGATCGATATCGCCCGTGCACTGGACGAGGATGTCGGCAGCGGCGACCTCACCGCCCAGCTCATCCCCCCCAGCCAAACCGCCCGTGCTCGCGTCATCACCCGCGAAGCCGCCATCATCGCCGGGCGGCCGTGGTTCGACGCGTGCTTTCGGGCGCTCGACCCCGCCTGCGTGATCGACTGGCAGGTCAACGAGGGCGATGCCGTCGCGGCCGGCGACCTGCTGGTGGAAATCAGCGGCAACGCCCGCGCCCTGCTCAGCGCCGAGCGCCCGGCGCTGAACTTCCTGCAAACCCTGTCGGCCGTGGCCAGCGCCACCCGGCCCTATGTCGACGCAGTACGCGGCACCCACGCCGCCATCCTCGACACCCGCAAAACCCTGCCCGGCCTGCGCATCGCCGAGAAATACGCGGTGCGGATGGGGGGCGGGCAGAACCAGCGGATCGGTCTGTTCGACGGCATCCTGATCAAGGAAAACCACATCGCGGCGGCGGGCGGTATCGCGCAGGTGCTGGAAGCGGCATTCAATCTGGCGGACGACACGGTCAGCGTGCAGATCGAGGTGGAGAACATTCACGAACTTGAACAGGCCTTGAGCGCCGGCGCGCCGCTGATCCTGCTCGACAACTTCAGCCTCGCCGACCTGAGCCGCGCGGTGCAGCTCACCCATGGCCGCGCCCTGCTCGAAGCCTCCGGCAATATCACGCTGGATACCGTGCGCGCGGTGGCCGAAACCGGGGTCGACCGCATTTCCATCGGCGGCCTCACCAAACATGTCCGCGCGGTCGATTTGTCGATGCGGATTCAGACCGATGCCTGAACCGCGTTCAATCAAGATAGTCCAGGTCGATTACGCCAACCCCGCCCACGCCGCCGCGCTGGTCGATCTGCTCGACAGCTATGCGCGCGACCCGGCAGGCGGCGGCGAACCTTTATCCGATTTCGCCCGCGCCAACCTGGTCAGCCAGCTGGCTGCGCGGCCGTTCATCTTCAGCGTGATGGCGTTCGAAGGCGACACGCCCGTCGGGCTCATCAATGCCATCGAAGGTTTTTCCACCTTTGCCTGCCGGCCGCTGGTGAACGTGCACGACGTGGTCGTACTGTCCGGCCATCGCGGGCGCGGCATTGCAGCCCGGATGTTTGCCAGCGTCGAAGCCCTCGCCCTTGCACGCGGCGCCTGCAAGCTCACGCTCGAAGTGCTGGACGGCAACCGTGCCGCGCGCACGCTGTACGAAAAACTCGGTTTCGATGATTACCGCCTCGACCCGGCGATGGGCGACGCGCGCTTCATGCATAAATGGCTGGACTGAAATCTGCCCTGCTGGCGCTGCTGCTGGGCCTGGGGCAGGCATGGGCAGACGCCCCGCTCGCCGCCCCGGCGATGCTGCTGGCCGAGCAATATGCCGCCCACATCGACGTCAGCCAGTACTGGGTAAGCGAAAAATTCGACGGCGTGCGGGCGCAGTGGGACGGCCGCATCCTGCGCTTTCGCGGCGGCGGTGTGGTGCCGGCGCCGGCCTGGTTCACCGCGAATTTCCCGCCGGCGCAGCTGGACGGTGAACTGTGGATCGGCCGCGATGCGTTCGATGCGCTGTCCGGCACCGTGCGCAAAGCCGAGCCCGTGGACGCCGAATGGCGGCAGGTGCGTTATCTGGTTTTTGAGCTGCCCGGTGCGGCAGGCGATTTCAGCATGCGCGTCCAGCAAATGAGGACACTGGTTGCCCAGGCTGGCGTGCCCTGGCTGCTGGCCGTCGAACAGACGCGCATGGCTGACCACGCTACGTTGATGCAACGCCTCGACACTGTGGTCAAGGCAGGCGGCGAAGGCCTGATGCTCCATCGCGCCGATGCGCCCTATCTCACCGGACGCAGCGATGTGCTGTTGAAATTGAAGCCCTGGCAGGATGCCGAGGCGGTGGTAGTCGGTTATGTGGCGGGCAAGGGCAAATACACAGGCATGACCGGCGCGCTGGAAATGCAAATGGCGGATGGACAGCGCTTTCGCCTCGGCAGCGGCCTATCCGATGCGCAGCGCCGACAACCGCCGCCCATCGGCACCCGCGTCACCTACCGCTACCAGCACCTGACGAAAAACGGGGTGCCACGCTTTCCGCGCTACCTGCGGGTGCGCGAATATTTCTGAGGTTTATTCAAGCCAGATCAGCGCGGCCATGCGTCCGGTCACGCCGTCGCGGCGATAGGAAAAGAAATGTGCCGGCTCGCTGAAGGTACAGCGCCCGCCGCCGTACACAGCCCTCACCCCCGCATGCTGGAGTCGAATGCGCGCCAGCTGGTAGATGTCGGCCAGCCACTTGCCGGGAACGTGTGGAATGAAAGCGGTAGCGGCCCCGGGATGCTGCGCGACAAACGCCTGCCGCACCTCATCGCCCACTTCGAACGCCTGCGGACCGATCGCCGCCCCCATCCAGGCCAGAATCTCACCCGGCGACACTTGCATCGCGGCGACGGTTGCCTCCAATACGCCGTCAGCCAGCCCGCGCCAACCCGCGTGCGCGGCGGCCACTACGCTGCCTGCGCGATCGCAGAACAGCACTGGCAGACAATCGGCGGTGAGGACGACGCTGACGCTTCCGGCCTGACGCGTGAACGAAGCATCGGCTTCCGGCACGCCCGCGCCGGTTTCAACCACTTTTGCACTGTGAACCTGCTTCAGCCAGCCAGGTTCGGACGGCAGCTGCTGGCGCAGGCGCGCGCGGTTGGCCGCCACGTGCGCAGCGTCGTCGCCGACGTGATCACCCAGGTTGAAGCTGCTCCAGGGGGCGCGACTCACCCCGCTTTCGCGGGTGGTCATCAGACTTTTGACGTGGGACGGCGCGGGCCAGTCAGGGACGATCATGCAGCCCCCCGAAATCAACCCGCCCAGGGGCGATCTTCACGCAGCGCTTCGAGCAGCGACTCAAAATCGGACGGCAAGGGACATTCCCACTGCACCGGATCCTTGAACAACGGATGGATCAGCCCCAGGCGTTCGGCATGCAGCGCCTGGCGCGGGAACGGGATCTTGAGGTGGCTGCGGCGGCTGGCGCTGTAGATATCATCGCCCACCAGCGGGTGGCCGATGTGCTGCATGTGAACGCGAATCTGGTGGGTGCGCCCGGTTTCCAGCTTGCAGCGCAACAGGGTGACGTTGGAGGGAAAGCGCTCGACCACTTCGTAATGGGTGATCGCCTGCTTGCCCATGCTGTGCACGCAACGTTTGGTGCGGTTATGCGGGTCGCGCGCCAGCGGCTCGTCGACCGTGCCATCGTGGTCCACCTGGCCGTATACCAGCGCCAGATACTCGCGCTTGACCGTGCGCGCCTGCAACTGGCGCACCAGATCGGTATGCGCGGGCAGGGTTTTGGCGACGACCAGCAGGCCCGAGGTGTCCTTGTCCAGCCGGTGCACAATGCCGGCGCGCGGCAACTCGGCCACCTGCGGCACCCAGTGCAGCAAGGCGTTGAGTAAGGTGCCGCTGCGATTGCCGCTGCCGGGATGCACCACCAGGCCGACCGGCTTGTTGATCACCAGCAACATGGGGTCCTGGTGCACGATGTCGAGCGGGATCGCTTCCGGCGCATCCGGCGTGGCATTGGGATCGGCTTCGATTTCGACTCGCACCGACTCGCCGCCAAAAACCTTCATCTTGGTCGAGGGAAAAGCATCGTCCACTGCGATCTTGCGGGCGCGGATCCAGTTCTGGATGCGGTTGCGCGAAAATTCGGGCAACAGGGCCGACAAGGCCTGATCCAGCCGCTGGCCACCCTGCTCGTCCGGGATCACCAGCTCGCGAACGCCGTCTTCGCTTATTCCCTTATAATCATCAGACGAATTTTCTGTGTCTTTTTCCATGCTTAAGCAACAT
This sequence comes from Thiobacillus sp., assembly GCA_020057245.1. Lineage (GTDB taxonomy): Bacteria > Pseudomonadota > Gammaproteobacteria > Burkholderiales > Thiobacillaceae > Thiobacillus. The sequence continues at coordinate 10,594 of JAGVGD010000024.1, forward strand.
TTTTCCGGTTCTACTACATTCAAACGCGCATGGGGCAGCGTACTGCTCGCCGTCACTCTGACGCTGGGCGGCTGTAGCGGTCTGCCCGAACTTCAGGATGAAACCTCAGGCTGGTCGGCACAAAAGCTCTATGCCGAGGCCAAGGAGAATCTCAATGATGGCAACTACGAACGTGCTGTCAAACTGTTCGAGACACTGGAATCACGCTACCCGTTTGGCCGCTACGCACAGCAGGCTCAACTTGAGGTGGCTTACGCGTATTACAAGGACAACGAACCGATTTCAGCCATCGCCGCGTGCGACCGATTCATCAAACTGCACCCCAACCACCCTAACGTCGATTATGCGTACTATCTGAAGGGCCTGGCGAACTTTAATGACGACCTCGGCCTGCTGGGAAACCTGGTCGAACAGGACATGAGCGAGCGCGACCCGCAAGCTGCGCGGGATGCCTTTCTCGCGTTCAAGGAGCTGATCACCCGCTTTCCCGACAGCAAGTATGCGGAAGATTCGCGCGCCCGCATGAACTATCTGTTGAACGCGCTGGCCAGCAACGAAGTCCACGTCGCAAAATATTATATGAAGCGGGAAGCCTGGGTGGCCTCGGCCAACCGCGCCCGCGAAGTGCTGAAAAACTATCCGGACGCCCCGGCGCTGGAAGAAGCGCTGGCGATCATGGTGGTGTCCTACGACAAACTGCACCTGACCGATCTGCGCGACGACACGCTGCGCGTCATGAACCTCAACTTCCCCAACAGCAAATATGCCAAGGGCGTCGATCTTGAAGGCCGTCCCTGGTACAGCCTCTGGTAATCAAACGGCGGCGACGGTTTAAACTTGGAAACCGCAGTTGGACGCGCCCGAGGGTGCGTCTGATCGGGTGTCTGCCGCGAAGCAACGACGCTGCGGGCCGGGGCCCGCAAGGAGGCGCGACAAAGGCAGGCGCACGAGCAGGCGTGCCATCGGGCGTGTAGCGGACTCACCCAACGGGTGAATGAAATCGAAGGCGCTTAATCCTGTATTCATACGTCGTTTTCGAGAGCGATGAGCGGTCAACTGCGGTTTCCAGGTTAAATCGCCGTTTCGCCCGACTCGCCGGTGCGGATCCGCACCACCTGTTCCATGTTGCTGACAAAAATCTTGCCGTCGCCGATCTTGCCGGTGCGCGCAGCGGTGGTGATCGCCTCCATCGCGCGGTCGAGCAGACTGTCGGCGATGACGATTTCCAGCTTCACCTTGGGCAGAAAATCCACCACGTACTCGGCGCCGCGATACAGCTCGGTATGGCCTTTCTGCCGGCCAAAACCCTTGACCTCGGTGACGGTCAGGCCGGTTACGCCAATGTCGGACAGCGCTTCGCGCACTTCGTCGAGTTTGAACGGCTTGATGATGGCTTCGATTTTTTTCACGGCAAATCTCCTTCGGGTCGGTATTTCGAGGTAATCGGATAGCGGCGGTCCTTGCCGAAACCGCGGGGTGTGATGCGCGGCCCGGGCGGAGCCTGGCGTCGTTTGTATTCAGCCAGATCCACCAGGCGGATGACCTTGCGCACGACGGCGGCATCGAAGCCCTGCGCCACGATGTCGCGCGCCGACAGATCGCGCTCGACGTAGGCCATCAGTATCGCATCCAGCACGTCGTACGGCGGCAGGCTGTCCTGGTCGGTCTGGTCGGGGCGCAGCTCTGCAGACGGCGGGCGGTCGATGATGCGTTGCGGGATGATGCTGGACAAGCCGTTACGGTAATTCGCCAGGCGGAACACGCGCGTTTTCGCCACGTCCTTCAACACGGCAAAGCCGCCCGCCATGTCGCCGTAGAGTGTGGCGTAGCCGGTCGCCATTTCGCTCTTGTTGCCGGTGGTCAGGACCAGGCTGCCGAACTTGTTCGACAGCGCCATCAGCAGCGTGCCGCGCGTTCTGGCCTGCAGGTTTTCTTCGGTGGTGTCGGCCGTGCGCCCGGCAAACTCGCCCGCCAGTTGCGCCAGAAAAGCGTCGAACACCGGCTTGATGGGGATTTCGGAATAGCGCACGCCAAGCCGCTGTACCATGTCGCGCGAATCTTCCACGCTGATGCCAGCGGTGTAGTCCGACGGCATCATCACTGCGTGTACCTTGTCTGCGCCCAGCGCATCGACCGCGATCGCCAGTGTCAGCGCCGAATCGATGCCGCCCGACAATCCCAGATGCGCCCCCTTGAAATTGTTCTTGGCGCTGTAGTCGCACACGGCCAGCACCAGCGCGGCGTAGACGGCAGCATCCTCGTCCTGCAAGGCATGCTGCGGCCCGCTGCAGGTGTCGCCCGCAATATCGAGATAAAACACCCCCGTCTGCCAGGCCGGACACTGCGCCACCACCTCGCCCGCCGCATTCATCGCAAACGACGCACCGTCGAACACCAGTTCATCCTGGCCGCCCACCAGATTGGCGTAAACGATCGGCAGCCCCGCCTCGACGATCCGCGAGCGCGCCACGGCATAACGCTGGTGCTCCTTGTTGAGATGAAACGGCGAGGCGTTCGGCACCAGCAGCCATTCGGCACCGGCGTCCAGCGCACGCACCGCGGGTCCCGGCTCCCAGATATCGCCGCAGATGTTGAGCCCGAAACGGATGCCGCTGCAGTTGAACACGCAGGGTCGGTCGTCGCTGTCGAATACGCGCTGCTCGTCGAACACCGAATGATTGGGCAGGTGATGCTTGCGATACACCGACTCGACCCTGCCGCCGCGCACCAGTGCAACGGCATTGAACAGGCCCTCGTCGCTGCGCTCGGGGTAGCCGACGATCAGCGCGAGTTCGGGCGGCGCCTCGCGGACGATCTGCTGCAATGCCGCCGCGCAGGCCGCGCAAAAATCCGCCCGCAACACCAGGTCTTCCGCCGGATAACCGCAAATCGACATTTCCGGCGTCAGCAGCAAGGCCGCGCCCGCCGCCTGCGCCTCGCGCGCCGCCGCCAGCAATTGCGCGGTATTGCCGGCAATGTCGCCGACAGTCAGGTTGAGTTGGGCGATGCCGAGTTTCATAGATGCGTCAGCGTGCCGCGAGCGCAGCCTGCACGGCTTCACCCAGCCCGGCCGGACTTTGCGCGATGACCACGCCCGCCGCCTCGAGCGCGCGGATCTTGGCGTCCGCCGTGCCCGCACCACCGGCAATGATCGCGCCGGCGTGGCCCATGCGCTTGCCCTTGGGTGCAGTGCGACCGGCGATGTAGGCGGCCACCGGCTTTTTCATGTTCGAACGGATGTATTCGGCTGCTTCTTCTTCGCGGCTGCCACCGATTTCGCCGACCATGATCACGGCTTCGGTCTGCGGGTCGGCCTCGAACAAGGCCAGGCAATCGATGAAGTCCAGGCCCTTGATCGGATCGCCGCCGATGCCGACGCAGGTCGACTGCCCCAGGCCGAGCTGCGTGGTCTGGTGCACGGCCTCGTAGGTCAGCGTGCCGGAGCGTGAAACGATGCCGATCCTGCCCTTTTGATGAATGACGCCCGGCATGATGCCGATCTTGCATTCGCCCGAGGTGATGATGCCGGGGCAGTTGGGGCCGATCAGCTTGGCGCCGTTGGCACGCAAGGCCGCCTTCACGTTTAGCATGTCCAGCACCGGAATGCCCTCGGTGATGCAGACGATGACCTCGATGCCGGCATCCGCCGCTTCGAGGATCGAGTCGGCGGCAAATGCCGCCGGCACGTAAATCATCGTCGCCTGCGCGCCGGTCTGCCGCACCGCATCGCGCACAGTGTTGAACACCGGCAGGTTCAGGTGCGTCTGTCCGCCCTTGCCTGGCGTCACGCCGCCGACCATTTTTGTGCCGTAGGCGATTGCCTGCTCGGAATGAAAGCTGCCCTGCTTGCCAGTGAAACCCTGACAAATAACCTTAGTGTCCTGATGAACCAGAATGCTCATTTTGCGCGCTCCACTGCCTGCCTGGCGGCATCGGTCAAACTCTCCGCCGCGATGATGGCCAGTCCCGATTCAGCCAGCAGCTTGCGGCCAAGTTCGGCATTGGTGCCTTCCAGCCGCACGATCACGGGCACTTTCACGCCGACTTCCTTGACCGCCTGGATGATGCCTTCAGCAATCACATCGCAACGCACAATCCCGCCAAAGATATTGATCAGCAGCGCGCGCACATTGGGATCGAGCAGGATGATCTTGAAGCCCTGCGCCACGGTCTCGGGCGTGGCGCCGCCGCCGACATCGAGAAAATTGGCTGGTGTGCCGCCCTCCAGCTGAATCAGATCCATCGTCGCCATCGCCAGCCCGGCGCCGTTGACCATGCAGCCGATGTTGCCGGTGAGCGCGACGTAGTTCACGTTGGCTGCGTTGGCCGCGGCTTCCTTGGCGTCGATCTGGCTGTCGTCGCGCAGTTCGGCCAGCGCACGGCGGCGGTACAGGGCGCTGTCGTCGATGCTCATCTTGCAATCGAGCGGCAGCACACGATTGTCAGCGGTGACGATCAGGGGATTGATCTCGAGCAAGGAGAGGTCGTTGGCCATGAATACGCGATACAGGGCCGGCAGCAGGCGGCAAAAATCCTTGTAGGCTTCACCCGTCAGGTCCAGTGCAAACGCCAGCGCACGGCACTGAAAATCCTGCACGCCCAGCAGCGGGTCGCAGATTTCGGTCAGCACTTTTTCCGGCGTGGCATGGGCGACCTCTTCGATGTCCATGCCGCCGGCAGCGGAGGCGACGATGGCGACGCGTTCGGATTCGCGATCCACCAGCAGCGACAGATACAGCTCGCGTGCGATCGGCAGGGTTTCTTCCACCAGCACCTGATTGACCGGCTGACCGTCGGGTGCGTTCTGATTGGTCACCAGCACGCTGCCGAGCAGCTTCGTTGCCAGCGCATGCACGTCGTCCAGATGCTTCACGACCTTGACGCCGCCCGCCTTGCCGCGGCCGCCTGCATGGATTTGCGCCTTCACCACCCAGGCTTCGCCACCCAGCTCGCCTGCAGCCCTCACGGCATCGTCGGCGCTCGCCGCAGCGATGCCGCGCGGCGTGGTAATGTTGCCCGATCGCAATATTTGTTTGGCCTGATACTCGTGCAGGTTCATGTTTGATGGAAGCTCGCCAAAACGCGCATTTTGAAGCAAAGCCCGCCGATGCGGAAGCCACGGAAACCGTCATTCGCGTGATTCCGCGCATGGACGACCTCGATCCGGCAGCCTGGGACGCACTGGCAGGCGACTCGCCTTTTCTGCGCCACGCTTTTTTACACGCACTGGAAGCCAGCGGGTGCGTCGGCGCCGACATCGGCTGGGAGCCTGTTCATCTGGCGCTGTTCCGCAACGGCCAGCTCGACGCCGCCATGCCGCTCTACATCAAGCATCATTCCTGGGGCGAGTTCGTGTTCGACTGGGCGTGGGCCGATGCGTATCGCCGTCATGGGCTGGCTTACTACCCCAAGCTGGTGTGCTGCGTGCCATTCTCGCCGGTGCCTGGCGCGCGCCTGCTGGCAAAAAACGATGCTGACCGCAGCACGCTGATTCAGGCGGCGCTCAAACTCATGCAGGACCTGAACTTTTCGTCCCTGCACATTCTGTTCCCCACCGAACCGGACCATGCCGCGCTGCAGGCCACGCCGCTCATGCACCGCAGCGGCTTCCAGTTTCACTGGCATAACGCGGGCTACGCCGATTTCGAGGCCTTTCTCGCCGCGATGACGCACGACAAGCGCAAGAAAATCCGCCAGGAAAGAAAGAAGCTCGCCAGCGCAGGCGTCACCTTCCGTTGGGTCGAAGGCGCGGAAAGCACGGACGCCGACTGGGATCATTTCTATCGCTGCTACGCCGACACCTACGCCCGCCATCGCAGCGACCCGCATTTGAACCGTGCATTCTTCGCCGCCATCCGCGCATCGATGCCCGAGAACCTGGTGTTCATCATCGCCGACCGTCAGGGCGAGCCCATCGCCTGCTCATTCTGCGTCAAGGATGGCCAGCGGCTATACGGCCGCCACTGGGGCACGCTGGAATATGTGCCCGGCCTGCATTTCGAAACCTGCTACCAGCAAGGCATCGAATACGCCATCGCCAAGGGCCTGCAGGTGTTCGAAGGCGGCGCACAGGGCGAACACAAACTGGCGCGCGGCCTGGTTCCCACTGCCACACATTCCTGGCACTGGCTGGAAAATGCCGAGTTCCGCGAAGCAGTCGACCGTTTTCTTGAACGCGAAACCGATGCCATCAGCCATTACATGGACGAGCTGGACGCGCCGTTCCGCCGTGAGCCACCTGTACAACCCACTTGACCGTATGTGATACACAATAAAAAACGGCGGGTTCAACCGCCGTTTTTTATTGTGTGATGGTTCTGATCAGATCAGAACCGCCGTCAGGTAGCCCACATACAGCGCACCGTTCACAAACAGATGCCATACGCGCAAGCCGCCATGCAGCGCAGCCCAGCGCAACCAGAAGGCCGCCACCAGCGTGACGACCACGCCCAGCAGCACTTCCATTTGCGGCGCCCACGGCGTCAGCGAAATGCCGATAGCGGGCAGCAGCGTGCCCTGAAACACCATGGCGCCGGTGATGTTGCCGAAGGCCAGCGTGTCCTTGCGCTTGCGGATCCACAGGATGGAATTCACTTTTTCCGGCAACTCGGTCGCAATCGGAATGATCATCAACGACAGCAGCAAGGCCGACAGACCGATGATCGGCGCAGCGGCTTCCACGCCATGAATAAAGCCTTTAGCGCCCACCACCAGTAGAGCCAGGCCCATCGCCAGTTGCACAATGATGAACAACATGTTTTGCGGCAGTCCCAACCGGGTCAACAGCATTGGCGAGCCGGCCTCGGTGGCGTGGCCATCTTCGACCAGTTTGCTCGAAGCGCGCAGGGTCATCATCACGTAGATGAAATAAATCAACACCATGACGATCGCAATGGCGGCACGCACCCAGCCCTCGCCATGGGGAATGAACAAGGCCACGAAGGCCAGCGAGAACGCGATCAGGAAAAAGTCGAGGTCGCGCTTGAGGCCGGTGCGCTCGGGCGTCAGGTGGCCCTGAATTCCGCGCCGCTTGAGCACGGCCAGCGCCATCAGGCTGACCGACAGCGTCGACAGCATCAAGGGCGCGCCCAGGATGGCGCCGACGCCAATTTCTTCGCCAACCTGCGCATTGCCGGTTCCGGCAAAAATCGCCAGCAGTGGCACCATGGTTTCGGGCATGGCCGTACCGACCGCGGCAAACAGGGAGCCGGTGACGCCTTCCGAGATTTTGAGTTTTTCGCCCAGGTGTTCGAGCGCGTTGACAAAGATTTCAGCCGCCACCAGGATCACGACCAGGTAACCAAGTAATTCGAGAAACAGCATGAGAGACAGCCAGGAGGAAAACGTGGATTCTACCAGTCGGACGCCCTGCCCTCCGTTGGCATTTTCACGCCTGGCCGAAGGGGGGTATCACGCTCGTCTGGCGACGACGGCCGGCGTAGCCCTGGTGTTGTTCAGTGCGCCGGCCTGCAGTGCATGCCGGGGCTGGAAACGCCTGTTGCCGGCAACGCTGAGCGGAATGGCCAGCGCGCTGTATGAAGTCGATGTCAGCGAAGCCACCGGCGTGGCGCGTTACTTCGGCATCTTTCATCTGCCCACGCTGTACTTGTATCGCGATGGGCAGTTTCAAGCCGAGTTGCAATGCGAAGCACGACCAGACGTCATCCGGAAAACCGTGCAGCGCCTGCTGGCTGAACCGGCGCAGGATGAACCTTGAACCCCCTTCGCGGGTTCAGGTCAGGGCGCGCCCCAGAAACACCACGGCAATCGTCAGCAGCCCAAGGCTGAGGTTGATGCCGATCAGCATGCGAATCTGCCCCAGGGCCGCGCCGCCGGCCGGCCAGTTCTGCTCGCCCACCGCACGCTTGAGCTTCTTGTAGGGTGCAAAGAACACATGGGCGAACAGCAGCATCATCACCACGCCGAGCGCCAGCATGGCCAGTGCGTAATGCGGCGTGGCCGCACCCAGCTTCATCAACATGTGCAGGCCGGTTGCCAGGACCAGCGCCACCGATATCCACACCCAGGGGAAGAATTTGCCGAATACGCCGGCCCACAAGGTCAGGCGCTGCGGCGGTTCCAGCACGGCAGCCGCCACCGGGCGCAGCGCCATATAGGCGAAGAACATGCCGCCGACCCAGACAACGATACCCAGCACATGCAAGATTGCAGACAGTTCCATGCTATTTCCTTTCAAAAAAGTGAAGCTTGATCGAGCGCAAGTTTAACCGGACCAAAACTGCGCCGATGGTGCGGGCATGCGCCATGTGTTTTCAATGCGGCCAAGTGTACGGCAGTCCCGTAGCCCATGTGCTGGGCAAATCCATAAGCAGGAAACTCGGCGTGCAGCTTCTGCATGAAGTGGTCACGTGCCGTTTTGGCCAGGATCGACGCTGCGGCAATCGCCGCCACCTTGTCGTCACCCTTGACCACTGCCTGCGAGCGCCATGCCCAACTGGGACAACGATTGCCGTCCACCCAGACTTCGTCCGGCGCGCGCCCCAGTCCGGCCACGGCACGCTGCATCGCCAGCATCGTGGCCTGCAGGATGTTCAACTGATCGATTTCAGCGACGCTGGCCTCGGCTACGCACCAAGCTGCGGCATGCAAACGGATTGCGTCGGCCAGTTGCTCGCGTTTGTTTGCGCTGAGTTTCTTGGAATCGCGCAGACCGGGGATCGGCCGTTCGGGATCGAGCATGACGGCCGCTGCCATCACAGGCCCGGCCAGCGGCCCGCGTCCGGCTTCATCGACACCGCACAAGCCGAGCGGCCCGATATGCAAAACAATCAGCGACGTCACACGCCCTCCAGATAGGGCTCGAGCGCATCGGCGATGCGGGCACTGGCGTTCTGCCGCAGGCTGAGGTGCATTGCATGAAACTTTTCGGCCAAGGCCTGGCAGCGCGGCGCATCGTCCAGCCAGGCTAGCGCGTCGGCGGCAAGATGCGCGGGCGTCGCGTCTTCCTGCACCCGTTCCGGCACCACGAAATCGCGTGCCAGGATGTTCGGCAAGCCGATCCACGGCAGCAAAGCCTTCTTGCGCATCAGGTAGGCGGTCAGCGCCGGCACCCGGTAGGTGATCACCATCGGTTTTTTGAATAGCGCGGCTTCGAGCGTGGCGGTACCGGACGCCACTAGCGCGACGTCGCACGCTGCCAGCGCGGCATGCGACTGTCCCTTGAGGATATGCAGGGGCAACGCCCGTCCCTGTGTAGCCTGGCGGATCAGCAGCGCCGCCGGTTCGCTCGCGGCGGGCAGCACGAACTGCGCCCCGGGCTGGCGCTGCGCAATCAATCCTGCCGCGTCGAGCATCAGCTGTGCGTGGCGCTTCACTTCACTGAGCCGGCTACCCGGCAGCAGCGCAATCACCGGACCCGCCTGCAGTCCCAGCGCGACGCGTGCAGCCGCAACATCCGGCTGCAACGGGATCACATCGGCCAGCGGGTGGCCCACGTAGGTGACGGGAATGCCGGCATCCTGATAAATATTCTCCTCGAACGGAAACACCACCAGCATCTGCGATACCGCTTGCCCGATGCGGTGAATGCGTTCAGGCCGCCATGCCCACAGCGACGGGCTGACGAAATGCACGGTGGGAATCCCGGTCTGCTTGAGCCGTGCTTCGAGCGCGAAATTGAAATCCGGCGCATCGATGCCGACGAAAACGCGCGGCCGCTCATGCAAGAAATGGCGCGTGATGCGCGAGCGTATCCACAACAATTCGGGCAGGTGGCGCAGCACCTCGACATAGCCGTTGACGGCCAGTTTTTCGCTGGGGTAGAGCGCTTCGACGCCGGCCTGGACCAGTTGTGGCCCAGCGATGCCGGCGGCGCGCAACCCAGGGTGGGCTTGTTTGAGTGCGTGCACGAAATGTGCGCCGAGCAGATCGCCGGAGGCTTCACCGGCGACCAGCCCCAGATCGATCATCGGATGATGCCGCGCTCGGATCGCGCGAGGAAATCGAGCAACTGCTGCACTTCGGGGTGGCTGGCCGCATCGTCCCCGAGCTTGGTCTGCGCCTCGGCCACCGTATTGCCTTCGCGGTAAATGATCTTGTAGGCGCGCTTCAGCGCGGACAGGGCGTCGGCCGAAAAGCCGCGCCGCTTGAGGCCTTCGCTGTTGAGGCCATGCGGTGCGGCAGGCTGGCCGGCTGCCATGACGAAGGGCGGAATGTCCTTGAACACCACGCTGGAGATCCCGGTCATCACGTGCGCGCCGATCTTGCAGAACTGGTGCACGCCGGTAAAGCCGCCCAGAATCACCCAGTCGCCGATTTCGGCGTGCCCGGCAAGCGAGGCATTGTTGGCGAAGATCGTGTGGTCGCCCACCACGCAATCATGCGCGATGTGGACGTAGGCCATGATCCAGTTGTGATTGCCGATCGTGGTGACGCCGCGATCCTGCACGGTGCCGACGTTGAAAGTGCAGAACTCGCGAATGACGTTGTCGTCGCCGATCTCAAGCCGCGTCGGTTCGCCAGCGTATTTCTTGTCCTGCGGCACTTCGCCGAGCGAGACAAAATGGAAAATCTGGTTGCGCGCACCAATGCGGGTATGGCCGGTGATGACCGCATGGGCGCCGACCGTGGTGCCGGCGGCGATCACGACGTGCTCGCCGATGATGCTGTAGGGGCCAATCTCGACATCGTCGGCCAGCTGAGCGCCTGCCGCGACCAGCGCGGTGGGGTGAATCTTCGCCATGTCAGGGCTTGTCGCGCAGGGTGGCCATCAGTTCCGCCTCGGCGACCAGCGCGCCGTCCACTTCTGCGCGTCCTGTGTATTTCCAGATGCCGCGCATCTCGCGCACGATGGCGATCTTCAACACCAATTGGTCGCCCGGCAGTACCGGCTTCTTGAAGCGCGCGCCGTCGATGCCGGCGAAATACACAATCCCGATGTCTTCCGGCGCAATGTTCTTGGTCTTGAACGACAGGATGGCGGCCGCCTGCGCCATCGCTTCCAGAATCAGCACGCCCGGCATCACCGGTGCGCCCGGAAAATGCCCGGGGAAGAACGGCTCATTGATGGTGACATTCTTGATCGCGGTGATGGTCTTGCCGAGTTCCATTTCGGTCACCTTGTCGATCAGCAGGAAGGGGTAGCGATGCGGCAGATACTGCATCACCTGCGTGATATCCATGATCATGATTGTCTTTCTGACGGGTTTTCCAATTCGCCAAGGCGAGTTTCAAGTTGTTTGACGCGCTTGACCAGTTTGTCGAGGTTGCGCATGTGCACGGCGTTCTTCTGCCACACCTCGTGCTCCGAGAACGGCAGCGCCGAAGTATAGGTGCCGGCCTTGGGCAGGGATTTGGTGATCAGCGTGTTGGTCGATATGCGCGTGCCGTCGGCGATCTCGATGTGGCCGAAGATCATGGCCGCGCCACCGATGGTGCAATGGCGGCCGATCCTGGCGCTGCCGGCGATGCCGGTACAGGCGGCAATCGCGCTATGCGCGCCCACCACGACGTTGTGGGCAATCTGGATCAGGTTGTCGAGCTTGACGCCCTCCTCGATCACGGTGTCTTCGAGCGCGCCGCGATCGATAGTGGTACACGCGCCCACTTCGACATCGTCGCCGATCATCACCCGGCCAATTTGCGGAATTTTTTCCCAGCGACCGTCGTTGGGCGCAAAACCGAATCCATCCGAACCGATCACGCAGCCCGAGTGCAGGATGGCGCGATCGCCAATTTCACAGCGGTGATACACGGTGACATGGGCATGCAGCAGACAGTCCGCCCCGACGCGCGCGTGGTCGCCCACCACGCTGTTGGCGCCGATCACCGTGCGTGCGCCGATCACCGCGCCCGCCCCGATCACGGCACCTGCAGCGATGCAGGCATCGGCAGCAATGACGGCATCTTCTGCCACGGTTGCGGCCGGGTGTATGCCCACCGGCGGTCGCGGCGACGGGTTCAGCAGCGCCGAAACGCGCGCGAAATACAGATAGGGATTGGCGGTCAGGATGCGTGGCAGGTCGCTCGCATCGCGCGCGTCCAGCGGCAGGATCACTGCACCGGCCTGGGTGGTGGCCAGCTGCGCCAGATATTTGCTTTGCGAGACGAAGCCGATTTCATCCTGCCCAGCCTGTGCCAGCGGTGCAACCTGACGGATCGTCCGCGTGCCGTCGCCCACCAGCTCCCCGCCGAAACGGGCAACCAACTCAGTCAGCGTAACCGTCATCAGTCTGGCTTATTTGCCGCCCAGCGCCTTCATCACGCGATCGGTGATGTCGCTTTTGGCATCCACAAAAACGGCCTGCTCGATGATGATGTCGAATTTTTCGGCGCGGGCGATTTCCTGAATCGTCTTGCGCGCACGCTCCTGGATCTGGCCCAGTTCTTCGTTGCGGCGCAGGTTGAGGTCTTCGCGGAACTCGCGCTCCTGACGCTGCAGTTCGCGGCTGTGGTTGCCCAGTTCACGTTCCTTGTTTTTGCGCTCGGTATCGGACATGGTCACACCGTCCTTGTCGAGCTGCGCCTGCAGCTCGCGCGCCTGCTTGGCCAGCTTCTGCAAATCCTGCTGGCGCGCGGCAAATTCGCGTTCCAGCTTCTTTTGCGCAGCCACCGAAAGTGGCGCTTCGCGCAGCAGTTTTTCGGTATTGACGAAACCGATCTTCGTCTCGGCAAGCGCGGGCGCGGCTGCAAAGGCGGACGCCAGCATCAGGGTAACGGCCAATTGCTTGATCTTCATCTTCATACTCCGTAAATCTCTGCCTTAGAACGCATTGCCCAAGGTAAATTGAAAGACTTCTTCCTTGTCGCCCGGCTTGCTGACCAGCGGCTGGGCCAGGCTGAATTTAAGCGGCCCCAGCGGCGACACCCACAGCACGGCCACGCCGGCCGAGAAACGCAAATCATCGATAGCGAAATCCTTGTACAGGCCATTGGCATCGCCCGGGCCAAACGCGGCGCCGCCATCGATAAAGGCTGACATGCGCAAGGACTGATCTGCCTTGATACCCGGCAAGGGGAAAAGCACCTCGATATTTCCCACCAGACGCTTGTCGCCACCGATGGCATCGCCGGTGTAATCCTTCGGACCCAGGGTGCCGGTTTCAAAGCCACGCACCGATCCGCTGCCGCCCGCATAAAAGTTCTTGTAGAAAGGCAGCTCTTCATCGCCTAGTCCGCCGCCTATGCCCACCTCGCCATTGAACATGAGGGTGAAGTCATGTCCGAGCGGAATGAATTGCTGATGCTGCAATGACAGCTTGTAATACTGCAGACTTCCAACGGGCGTACCGATTTCAGACGATACCCGCTGCAGCATGCCATGGGTCGGAAAGAGGAAGCTGTTGCGGGTATCGCGCGCCCACGAAGCGTCCACACGCAGCGTAGTGTCGTCGCGCGTACTGTTACCGGTTTGATCAGGGTCAACGAATTTCTGATACTCGGTTTGCTGCTGCCCCGCAGGAACAGTGGGGTCAACCTTCAGCGAGGTTTCTTCATAAACCAGACCCAGGGAAATATAGTCGCGCTCGTTGACCGGAAAACCGAACCGCACGCCTGCGCCCAGCGTCGAACTTTCGTAATCGCTGACGCTGTCGAGGTCATTGGTATCGACATCGCGCTTGTAGAGGTCGTAGCCCAGGCTGATGCCGTCCAGGGTGTAATACGGATTCAGGAAGGACAGCGCATACACCGTGTTGACGCTGCCGGTGTTCAGTTGCAGCGACACCCGGTTGCCGGTGCCGAATGCGTTGGCCTGCGACACCGAGCCCGACAGCACGAGGCCTTCCGACGACGAGAAACCGGCGCCCAGCTGGACGCTGCCAGTGGATTTTTCAGCGACGTTGACGTTGACGTCGACCTGGTCGGTCGTGCCCGCGACCGAAGGCGTTTCGATATTCACCTGCTCGAAAAACCCGAGCCGGTTCAGCCGGTCACGCGAGCGGTTGATCTGTTCGGCGTTGTAATACGCGCCTTCCATCTGCCTGATTTCTCGCCGCACCACTTCGTCGCGGGTTTTGGTGTTGCCCGTGACATTGACGCGATTGACGTACACCCGGCGGCCGGGATCGACGAACAGCGTAAAGGCGACGGCGTTTTTCTGCTTGTCGAGCTCGGGCACGGCATTGACGTTGGCAAACGCATAGCCGTCGTTGCCGAGCCGTTCACTGATGCTTTTGGTGGTTTCGGTCAGGCGGTCGCGCACGAACACTTCGCCTGGCACCACCGTGATCAACTTCTGCAATTCAGCTTCGGGCACCAGCATCTGCCCTGCCAGCTTGACGCTGGAGACCGTGTACTGCGGCCCTTCGGTCATGTTGATGGTGATGTAGATGCCCTGCTTGTCCGGCGAAATCGAAACCTGGGTGGAATCGACGTTGAATTCGAGATAACCGCGATTCAGATAAAACGAACGCAGGGTTTCGATGTCGCCGCCCAGACGGGCTTTCGAATATTGGTCGTTCTTGGTGTACCAAGTAAACCAGCCCGGCGTGGTTGAAGTGATTTCATCCAGCAAGTCATCTTCGGAGAATGCCTTGTTGCCGACCAGATTGATCTGCTGGATCTTGGCGCTCTCGCCTTCCACCACGTCGAACTGCACGGCGACACGATTACGCTCCAGCGGGGTCAGGGTGGTCTTGATTTCGACCGCATATTTGCCGCGGTTGTAATACTGGCGCTGCAATTCCTGCTCGGCCTTGTCGACCAGAGAACGGTCCAGTACCTGTCCCTCTGCCAGCCCGGTCTGTTTGAGACCCGCCTTGAGGTCTTCTTCGGAAAACTCCTTGATACCTTCCAGCGTGATCTTGGCGATCGAGGGCCGCTCTTCGACCGTGACGATCAGCACACCTTCGCGCGCTTCCAGCCGGACTTCCTTGAAAAATCCGGTGGCGTACAGCGCCTTGATCGCTGCTGCCGTTTTTTCGTCGGTCATCGTGTCGCCGACCTTGACCGGCAGGTAGCTGAACACCGTACCGGCCTCGGTACGCTGGATACCTTCGACCCGGATATCGGTCACGGTGAAAGGCTCTACGGCAAGCACCGATGGCGCGGCCAGCACAGCAGCGAGAGCAAGCGTCAAACGGTTTAGAAGCATGGGTTTTTTCATCCGCCAAGCAGGCGTTGTAAATCGTTGAACAAGGCAAATGACATCAGCAAGAGCAGAAGCGTCATGCCGATCCGGCCGCCTATTTCCATGGTGCGCTCGGACACCGGACGGCCTGTCAAAACTTCCGCCACATAATACATGAGGTGCCCCCCATCCAACAGCGGGACGGGCAGCAGATTCAGCACACCGAGGCTCACGCTCACCAGCGCCAGAAAGCCGACAAAGCTGATCCAGCCGAGGGCGGCGCTCTGCCCCGCATAGTCCGCGATGGTGAGCGGGCCGGAGAGGTTCTTCCACGACACTTGCCCGAGCAGCATGCGTCCCATCATCTCGACCGTGAAGACGCTCATCTCCCAGGTCTTGACCGCGCCCTGCCACAGCGCTTCAAGCGGGTCGTAGCTGACTTCGGTCATCAGGCTGGCAAAGACCGCTTCATCGATTTGAGGGCCGGCACCGATTTTTCCCACCTGCTGGCCAGCTTCGCTGACTGCATCCGGCGTGAGGGTAATGACAGCAGGCTGGCCCTGCCGTTCAAACTCGATTCGCAGGGGTTTGGCCGGATTCGCCCGGATGAGCTTCACCCAGCCCTGCCAGTCCGCGACCGCCTTGCCATTCACCGCAAGCAGCCGGTCGCCCGGCTTGAACCCTGCGCGAAGGGCGACACCGTCGGCCGCCAGGCTACCGATCACCGGCGCGATGACCGGGTCGTAACGCACGATGCCAAGCGGACGCAGGGTGTCCTGCTCCAGGTTCTCGTCGTGCATAGCGAGCGGGGCGAGCTGCACGCTGCGGCCATCGACCAGCTCGATCTGCAAAGGCTCGCCCGCCACGCCTGCCCGCAGCAGGTTCAGGCGCACATCCTGGAACGTGGGTGTATCAATGCCATTGACGCGGCGGATTTCATCGCCCGCCGCCAGACCCGCCGCTGCTGCGGGGGTGTTGACGGGCGGCTCGCCGATCAGCGGTTTCATCGCAGGCAGGCCGTGCATGAACAAGGCCCAGTAAAACACGATGGCGAGCAGGAAATTGGCGAGCGGTCCAGCCGCGACGATGCCGATTCGCCGCCACACGGAGGCGCGGTTGAAACTGCGATGCGCTTCCGCGGCCGGCACTTCGCCTTCGCGCTCGTCGAGCATCTTGACGTAGCCGCCCAAAGGCAGCGGCGACAGCGTCCATTCGGTTTGATCCGGACCGACGCGCCAGCTCAGCAGCGGTTTGCCGAAGCCGACCGAAAACCGCAGCACCTTGACCCCGGCCAGACGCGCCGCCAGATAGTGGCCGAACTCGTGCACCACTACCAGGATGCCGATGGCGACCAGAAACCAGACGAGGGTGTGCAGCACGCTCATGAATGCTTCAGGCTCAAATAGGCTTCGGCTACGGCGCGCGCCTGCCGGTCGGCATCGAGCAGGTCTTCCAGCGTGGTCGCCGTGCCGCCCGCAAGTGCTTCGAGCGTATGCGCGATGCTGGCGGCGATGGCGCTGAAGGGCGCGGCGCCGTCGAGAAAACGCGCCACCGCCACTTCATTGGCGGCGTTCAACACGGCCGACGCGTTGCCGCCCGCGGCAAGCGCATCGAACGCCAACTGCAGACAGGGAAAGCGCGCGGTGTCGGGCGCTTCGAAGGTGAGCTGCCTGCCCATCAGTTCCAGTGCCGACACGCCCGCCTCGATCCGTTCGGGGAATCCCAGCGCATAGGCGATCGGCGTGCGCATGTCGGGCGTGCCCATTTGCGCCAGCACCGAGCCGTCGGCGTATTCGACCATCGAATGCACGATGCTCTGCGGGTGCACCACCACCTTGATCTGCTCGGGGCGCGCGTTGAACAGCCAGCGCGCCTCGATCACCTCGAGCCCCTTGTTCATCAGGCTCGCCGAATCGACCGAGATTTTCTTGCCCATCACCCAGTTGGGGTGCGCTACCGCCTGCGCCGGCGTGGCCATGGCAATGGCTTCGGCCGACAGGGTGCGGAACGGCCCGCCGGATGCAGTAAGCCAGAGCGATTTCACGCCGGCCTGCTGGAAGTCGCCGTTGAAGTCGCGCGGCAGCGACTGGAAAATCGCGTTGTGCTCGGAATCGATCGGCAGCAGTTCGGCGCCGCTGGCGGCGATGGCGTCCATGAACAGCTGACCGGAGACGACCAGGGTTTCCTTGTTCGCCAGCAAAATCCGTTTACCGGCCTGCGCCGCCGCCAGCGTGGCCGGCAACCCGGCGGCCCCGACAATGGCGGCCATCAAGGTGTCGACCTCAGGCGCGGTTGCGACGGCAGTCAAGGCCGCGCTGCCTTCCAGCACCTCGACCGGCAGCCCGGCTAGATCGGAAGAGCGTC
>JAGVGD010000048.1 GCA_020057245.1 Thiobacillus sp.
GCCAGCCGCGCCCATCGCGCCGCCTTCGGTGGGGGTGGCGACGCCGAGGAAAATGGTGCCGAGTACCAGGAATATCAGCACCAGTGGCGGCACCAGCGTCGTCAGCACGCGCAGCAGCAGCGCCGACCCGTGCAGGGTGCGTGCGCTGGCAGGCATCGCGGGCGCAGCCGCAGGGCGGACCAGGGTGAGCACGAACACGTAGAGCAGATACAGGCCGACCAGCGCCATGCCGGGCAGCAGCGCACCCATGTACATGTCGCCGACCGATGCGCCGAGTTGGTCCGCCAGCACGATCAAGACTAATGAGGGCGGAATGATCTGCGCCAGCGTGCCGGACGCGGCGATCACGCCCGAGGCCAGCCGCTTGTCGTAGCCGTAGCGCAGCATCACCGGCAGCGAAATCAGCCCCATCGCGATCACCGAGGCGGCGACCACGCCGGTGGTGGCGGCGAGCAGCGCGCCGACGAAAATCACCGCGTAGGCCAGTCCGCCTTTCATCGAGCCGAACAGCTGGCCGATGGTGTCGAGCAGGTCTTCGGCCATACCCGAACGTTCGAGGATCAGGCCCATCAGCGCAAAGAAGGGGATGGCCAGCAGCGTCGGATTGGCGACGATACCGTAGACGCGTTCGGGCAGCGCCTGCATCAGCGAGAAATCGATCACGCCGCTGGCGAGGCCAATGCCAGCGAACAGCAGACCGTTGGCGGCGAGCGCGAACGCTACCGGATAGCCGAGCAGCAGAAAAAACACCAGGCCGAGGAACATGAAGGGGGCGACGCTTTCCATCACGCCTCCTCTGCCGGGGCTTCGGCTGGCAGCGCCAGCGCGCCCGTCAGTATCCCGATGCGCTTGATGATTTCGGCCACGCCCTGCAGCGCAAGCAGGCCGAAGCCCAGCGGCAGCAACAGCTTCACCGGCCAGCGTAGCAGGCCGCCCGCGTCAGGCGACATCTCCTGCGTCGTCCAGGCGGCCATGAACATCGGCCACGCCAGCCAGACCAGCAGGCCAGCCATCGGCAGCAGGAACAGTAGCCCGCCGATGAGGTCGATCCATGCCTGGCCTTTGGCGCTCAAGCGCCCGTAGAAAATATCGATCCGCACATGGCCGTTGTGCTTGAGCGTGTAGCCCGCCGCCAGCAAAAATACCGCGCCGAACAGATACCACTGGATTTCCAGCCAGGCGTTCGAGCTGGCACCGAGCGCCCAGCGGGCGAGCGCATTGCCTGCCGAGACCAGCGTGGCGACCAGCACCAGCCAGATGACCAGACGGCCGATGCGTTCGGTGAGCACATCGATCGCGCGCGACAGGGCGAGCAGGGCATTCATAGGGCGCCGGATTCCTTCAGCAATTGGGCAAGTTCGCGTGCAATTGCCGCATAGCCTGCGGCGTTGGGGTGGATCGGGTCGGACTTGAGCGCGTTGTCTTTCAGCACGGTATTGAGGATGTCGCCCGCGTAGGGCAGCTGGAACTCTTCCGCCAGTTGCGCGTAAAAATCAGGCGCACCGCCGAACAGCTTGGGCTCAGGCACGCCGATCAGCACCACCTGGATGCCGCTCGCGCGCAGCGTCTGCAGCATCAGGCGCAGATTGTTTTCGGTTTCGCTGGCGGGCAGGCGCCGCAACATGTCGTTGCCGCCGAGGCACAGCAGCACCAGCTTCGGATGATGCTCGGCCAGCAGCGCGGGCAGACGCTGCAAGCCTTCCGCCGTCGTCTCGCCCGGCACACCCGCGTTGACGACCGCGCGCTGCGTCAAGCCGACCAGCTTCGCCGGGTAGGCTTCGCCGGGTTCGGCGCCGGTGCCGTAAGTCAGGCTGTCGCCAAAGGCGAGGATCACATCGTCCGCGCCGAGCCGCGGCAGCGTCGGTGCGCGCTCGCACGCGGCGAGCAGGAGCAGGGCGAACAGCGCGAAGAAGGCGCGTTGAAGGTTGTGTGTCATGCAGCGCCCAGCTTGCTGCGGAACACGAAATACACCGCGCCGAGGATGCATAGCGCAGCCCACAGATAGTCGAGCTTCAGCGGTTCCTTCAGGTAGAAGTAGGCGAACGGCACGAACACGCTGAGGGTGATGACTTCCTGCAGGATCTTGAGTTGGGCCACGGACAGCACCGTGAAGCCGATGCGGTTGGCTGGAACCTGCAGCATGTATTCGAAGAACGCGATGCCCCAGCTGATCAGCGCAGCGACGAGCCAGGGCTTTTGGTTCAGTTCCTTGAGATGGGCATACCACGCGAATGTCATGAAGACATTGCTGAGCGTCAGCAGGAGGATGGAGAGCCCGATCGGGTGCATGGTTTGCTGAGGCTTGGCGAGGCCGTAGAAAAGCCCCAAAAATAATCACTCCCGCATCTTGCCCCAGCCATCCGCCTGCATCAATATCGGGCCATTGATCTTGCGATGAGAAAACAGCCTGCTGTGCCTGGCAGTATTATTTAAACATGAGAAGAATTTACGGCTTGCTGGGCTTACAGTCTGCGATTAGTGCGCGTGAAATATTAGTTTCTGCGTTTACTGCTGCAATAGCGATGGTGGCTGTATACGTAATTAGCCATGCGGTATTGGGAGATACCGATGCGCCGCTCATGGTCGCTTCCATGGGCTCCTCAGCCATACTTGTTTTCGCTGTGCCGCATGGGGCGTTTTCCCAGCCTTGGTCCGTGATCGTCGGTCATGCGGTGTGCGCTGCCGTGGGCGTAGCGAGCGCCATGCTGATTCCGTCGCTTGAGTTAGCCTGTGCTGTCGCTGTGGGCGTGAGTATCGCCCTTTCCCTGCTGCTGCGTTGTTTGCACCCGTCTGGCGGTGGTACAACCCTGGTGCCCGTACTCGGTGGTGAGGTTGTGCGGCAACTGGGCTTTTCCTTTGTATTGGTGCCGGTGGTTCTAAACGCGGTAATTCTGGTTTTACTTGGCGTGTTGCTCAATGCGGCTTTTGCGTGGCGGAGGTATCCGGTCGCGCTGGCTGTGCGC
Source organism: Thiobacillus sp. (assembly GCA_020057245.1). GTDB lineage: Bacteria > Pseudomonadota > Gammaproteobacteria > Burkholderiales > Thiobacillaceae > Thiobacillus. The sequence continues at coordinate 2,964 of JAGVGD010000048.1, forward strand.
GAGACCGAAAAATCGCGTATGCCGGCTGCGGCTATGCTGTCCCACGACGATCTCGCGCATGCGCTGCACAAGCTGGAAACATCGGTTGAGATACCCGAGATCGAACTCGCGCGCATCTTCGAAGCTGCAATGGCGCATGCGCAAACTGACCATGTACAAGCCGCTGACATACATGTTGGCGGGTGCTACGGCAATGCCGCATTCGGTGAAAATTGGTCGGTGCGACGCGTGCAAGGCCTGGAACGCGTCACGGGTCAGGTTCACGTGCGCTACGAGGTCGTAGCCGGCTCGGGGCAGGGAATGAGAGGGTCGCAGCCGCTGGCGGACTTCTCTGCTTGGGCGCGACGCGTGATGGTGCAAGAGGACGGAGAATGGAAAAACATGCCGGTGCCTACTTCCTGAATTTATTTTCAGATGGCAGCACGTTTTTAGTTTTGTACCTTTCGGCGGTGTTGCGTAGCGAATGGCGTGATTTTTGTTTCACCCTTCAACTTTCTAGTTCCCCGCCAGCGTCATCCGGTCAATCAGAATCGACCCCACCTGCTTGCTGCCGCGCCGTTCGACATCCTTGCCGATGGCAACAATGCCCTTGAACATCTCGGCGAGGTTGCCGGCGATGGTGATCTCCTCGACCGGGTATTGGATCTCGCCGTTTTCCACCCAGAAACCCGCCGCGCCGCGCGAGTAGTCGCCGGTGACCATATTGGCGCCGTGGCCGAGCAGTTCGGTAACAAACAGGCCGGTGCCCATTTCGCGTAGCAGGCCGGCGAGGTCGAGGTCGCCGTGCGAGACGATGAGGTTGTGGCTGCCCCCTGCATTGCCCGTCGTCGTCATGCCGAGTTTCTTCGCCGAATAGGTCGACAGGAAATAGCCTTCGACCACGCCGTTTTTCACCACGTCGCGTTCCAGGCAGGCGACGCCTTCGCTGTCGAACGGCGCACTGCCGAGGCCGCCGTGCACGAAGGGCATTTCGCGGATGCTGATGTGCGGCGCGAAGACGGCTTTGCCGAGGCTGTCGAGCAGGAAGGAAGATTGGCGGTACAGGCTGCCGCCCGAGACGGCGGCGACGTAGTTGCCGATCAGGCCGGTGGCGATCTGCGCTTCGAACACGACCGGGCAGGTGCGGGTGTCGAGTTTGCGGCCGTTCAAACGCCGCACGGTGCGTTCGCCGGCGGTGCGGCCGACGATTTCGGGGGCGTCGAGGTCGTTGCCGTTGCGCGCGCTGCTGTACCAGTAGTCGCGCTGCATGCCGCTCTTGTCTTCGCCGATCACCGCGACCGAGATGCCGTGGCGCGAGCCGGCGTAGCCGTTGCAGAAGCCGAGGCTGTTGGCAAAGATGAATTGCGAGGTGTGGGTGGAAACGCCCGCGCCTTCGGAATTGGTGAGGCGTTTGTCGACCGCCAGTGCGGCGGCTTCGCAGGCCTGCGCGCGCGCGGCGGCTTCTTCCACCGTCAGTGCCCAGGGGTGATAGAGGTCGAGATCGGGCACGTTTTGCGCCAGTTTGTCGGCGTCGGGCAGGCCGGCTGCTTCGTCTTCGGCGGTGTAACGGGCAATGGTGAGCGCTTTTTCGACGGCGCTTTTCAAGGCGGCTTCGGACAAATCGGAGGTCGAGGCGTGGCCGCGCCGCTGGCCGACGTAGACCGTGACGCCCGCGCCCTTGTCCTTGTTGTATTCGATGGTTTCGATTTCGCCCTGGCGCACCGAGACGTTCTGGCCGATGCCTTCGGAGATTTCGGTGTCGGCGGCGGTCGCACCGCTTTTCATCGCGTGCTCGATGACGGTCTGGGACAGGCTGATGAGCTGGTCGCGGGTGTAGCTGAAATGGGAACGGGACATGGCGTATGAGCGAAAAGGGAAGGGGGGCGGCTAGGTTTTGTTGGGCGTTTTGTTGGGCTGGAAACTACAATGACGATCATAACAGCAACCGAAAGCCCCACCGTGCGCCTGATCGATCCCGATGCCGAGCTGGAATTCGACCCCGACGATGTCTACGACGGTCCCAGCAAAAGCCAGCAAAAACGCGATGTCGAAGCCCTGCAGGAACTGGGGGAAACCCTGGTCAAGCTGCCCGCTGCCCAGTTCAAACGCATCGAACTGCCGGAAACCCTGCGCATCGCGGTGGCCGACTGCCGCAAAATCACCCAGAACGGCGCGCTGCGGCGGCAGAAGCAATACATCGGCAAACTGATGCGCGGCATCGACCCGGCGCCGATCCAGGCCCAGCTCGATGTGTTCAACGGCGTGTCGGTGGCGGAAAACGCCAAGTTTCACCAGGCTGAAAAGTGGCGCGACAAGCTGATTGCCGACAATGAAGCGCTGACCCTGTTCCTCAATGCACACCCCGATGCCGACGCCACGCATTTGCGGCAACTGATCCGCAATGCGCGCGACGAAGCGGCGCGCAGCAAGCCGCCGAAAGCCTTCCGCGAGATATTCCGGGTGATCCGCGAGGCGCTGGAGAAAAACTGATTCATCCGCGAAGGCCCTTCAGGGCATTCGCGGATGAATGTCTTTAAACCCAGGGAGCTGCAGCATGTGGGGACGTGTGGTCAAAATCGCGTTGAGCCTGCCGTTTGTGATTGCGGCGGGGCTGTTCGGCGCTTACCTGATTTTCGGCTTTTTCCTGGTCAACCCGCTGGCGCAAAAGCTGCTCCCCTGGGTGGGCGAGCACAAGCTGGCCAGCCAGCTTTCCGCGCAGCGGGTCGAGTTCAACCCGCTTACCCTCGAAGCCACCGTGACCGGCCTCAAGCTGGCAGAAAAAAACGGCACGCCGCTGGCTGGTTTCGAGCGCCTGTACCTCAATCTCGGTACCACCGGGTTGTTCCGCTGGGCCTGGCGCATCCAGGATCTCCAGCTCGACAGGCCGGTCGCCACGCTGCAGGTGCGACCCGGCGGGCGTCTCAACTGGCAGGACCTGCTCGACAAACTGAAGGAAGACAAGGAACCGCCGTCGGACACCGTCCCGCGCGTGCTGATCGACCACATCCGCATTGCCGACGGCGACATCGACTACACCGACGGCAACCGCAGCGGCCCGCCGTTCAAGGTCTCGCTCGAGCCGCTCGGCATCGAGCTCGACGGCCTGTCCACCCTGCCCGAGGACCGCGGCGACTATCTGGTTGCCGCGAAGCTGCCGGAGCAGGGCGGCACGCTCAAATGGAAAGGCGATGTCGGCCTCAACCCCCTGGCGTCGGCCGGCCAGATCGGTCTGGAGGACGTGCGCCTGGGCAAGTTGCTGCACGTGATCAAGAGCCCGCGCAATTTCGAATTGCCGTCGGGCGTGCTGGCCGCCGGGCTCAACTACCAGTTCGCCATGGTGCGGACGAAAGCGGGCGAGGACCTGCCCTCGCTGCAGGTGAAGGGCGCCAATCTGCGGGTGAATGATCTGGCGGTCGCACCGAAAGGCGGCGGCGCCCCGGTACTGCAATTGCGCGAAGCGAGCGCGAGCCATGCGAATGCCGACCTGTTGCGCCGCAGCATCGAGGTGGCGAGCGTGCGTCTGAGCGGCGCGCAGATTGTGGCGGTCCGCAATGCGGCGGGCGTGCTGGACTGGCAGACCCTGTTCGCGCCCGCCAGTGTGCCTGTAGCTGCGCCGGTGGCGGCCC
>JAGVGD010000183.1 GCA_020057245.1 Thiobacillus sp.
GCCTTGCCGGGCGCGGCGGTCGTCGTTTCCATCACACGTGCCGATCGAATGACCCCCGAAGACCTGACCGCCATCTGGCTCACACTCAAGCTTGCCAGCCTCACCACCCTGATATTGCTGCTTGTCGCCACCCCCATCGCCTGGTGGCTGGCGCATACCCGCTCGTTCTGGAAAGGGCCGGTGGCTGCTGTGGTCAATCTGCCGCTGGTCCTGCCGCCCACGGTGCTCGGTTTCTACTTGCTCCTCGTCATGGGGCCGCAGGGCCCGGTCGGCCAATTCACCCAGTCCCTTGGCCTCGGCCGTCTGCCTTTCACCTTCTGGGGGCTGGTCGTGGGTTCGGTGCTGTTTTCATTTCCGTTTGCGGTTCAGCCGATCCAGAACGCTTTCGAGGCCATGGGCACGCGCCCGATGGAAGTGGCCGCCACACTTCGCGCGAGCTTCCGCGACCGCTTCTTCAGCGTTGCCGTACCGCTTGCCAAGCCCGGATTCCTCACCGCCATCGTGCTGGCCTTCGCCCACACGGTGGGCGAGTTCGGCGTCGTCCTCATGTTGGGTGGCAACATCCCCGGCGAGACCCAGGTGGTCTCGGTGGCAATCTACAACCACGTCGAAGCCATGGAGTACGGCCCGGCCCATATGCTGGCCGGCGGCATGGTCGCCTTTGCCTTCCTGGTTCTGCTGGCGCTGAACCAGCTCGGGCGGAGACGGCAGACATGAGTATCCGCGCGCGATTCCGGCTCGATCGTGGCGAATTCAGTCTCACGGTCGATCTCGATATGCCGGGCCAGGGCATCACCGCCTTGTTCGGTCCGTCCGGTTCGGGCAAGACCACGCTGCTGCGTCTCATCGCCGGCCTCGACCGCGCGCCGGGCTACCTGGAGGTGAACGGCGAGGTCTGGCAGGACGACGAAAAGCCTCTGTTTCTGCCGACCCACTGTCGCGCGCTTGGCTACGTGTTCCAGGAAGCCAGCCTGTTTTCCCATCTCACTGCCCGGCGCAACCTGGAATACGGCATGAAGCGCGTTCCGGTTGCGCAACGCCGGGTGGATATGGACCGCGTGCTCGACCTGCTCGGTATCGGCCACCTGCTGGAACGCAAGCCCGACCGGCTGTCCGGCGGCGAACGCCAGCGCGTCGCCATTGCGCGCGCGCTACTCACCAGTCCGCGTGTGCTGCTCATGGATGAACCGCTCTCCGCGCTGGATATGGCGCGCAAGCAGGAAATCCTGCCTTTTCTGGAACGCCTGCACGACGAACTCGATATTCCCGTTCTGTATGTGAGCCATGCACCTGACGAAGTCGCACGTCTGGCGGATCATCTGGTGGTAATGGAACAGGGGCGTGCACTGGCCAGTGGCCCCCTGGGTGAAACTCTGGCGCGGCTCGATTTGCCTATCCGTCTCGGCGAAGATACGGGTGTCGTGCTGGAAGGGACGATCGCCGAACTCGATGCGGAGTGGCATCTCGCCCGCGTTGACTTCGCCGGCGGCAGCCTGTGGGTGCGCGATAGCGGCGTGCCCCTGGGACAGCACGTGCGCGTGCGCATTCTGGCTCGCGACATCAGCATTGCGCTGGTCGCTCAATCCGGCAGCAGTATTTTGAATGTTCTTCCCACCACCATCGAGCAACTGACGGATGACACGCATCCGGCGCTGGCGCTGGTGCGCCTGAATGCAGGCGGCGTCCCGTTGGTTGCACGCATCACGCGGCGCTCCGCAGCCCGGCTGGCCCTGTGCCCCGGGCTCAACGTGTGGGCGCAGATCAAGGCGGTGGCGCTGGTGGGGTGAATTTCGGAAGGTTCAGCGCCATGATTCAATGGCGCAACGCGCTTAACCTTGCTGCCGTTTCTGTTGCAGGTAAGACCGGCGCTCGATGCGCAGTTGTTCGAGTTCGCGGTCCACTCGCACCACATCCGGATGCTGCTCGGTATATTTCAGCAGGAGCTCGGTGCGCTTGATGCGCAATTCAACCCGTTTTTTGTCGAGGCCCGCCAGATAGGGATCGGGTTGGGGAGGCGGCGTGTCGGCAGGAGCCGGGACTGTGGCAACCGCCTCTTCGGCAAGTGCTTGCAGCGAATCCTTGGGCATGCCTGGCGACTGGGCAGCTTGCTCCGGATCCAGGCTGGTCGGGTTTGTCGGGAGAGCGGGCCGTGCGACGCTGCCGGCAGGTGAGGAGGTGGCTTGCTGGGGCATGCCGGTGAAGACTTTCATGACCAGAAGGCCCGTCCCCGCCATTAATAGAAGCGCCGCAACCGGCTTGAGGAATGTGGGTGAACGGCCTGGACGGGGCGGGGCAACGGGCTGCTGAGCCGGCGCGGGTGGTGCGGTTGGGGCGCCGGCAATCACAGCATGCAGGGCTTTGACCAGTTCGCTGGCGTCGGGCCGGTCTTGCGGGTCCTTGCTTAACATGCGCGTCAGCAGGGCGGCGAGTTCGGCGGGTATCTGCGGGCGCAGGGTTTCGGCAGGCACCGGCATTTCACTGATCACGCGATAAATGATGTTCGGCAGACTTTCGCCATCGAAGGCGTAGCGGCCGGTCAGCATTTCGTACAGCACGGCGCCGAGCGAAAAAATATCCGAGCGTCCGTCAACCGCACGCCCCATGGCCTGTTCCGGCGACATGTAGCGCGGCGAGCCGAGCATTTGTCCGGTTTGCGTCTGGTTGCTGTTGATCAGGTGGGCGATGCCGAAATCGGTCAGCTTGACGCGTCCGCGCGGCTGCGTAACGACGACGTTGGCGGGTTTGATGTCGCGGTGGATGACGCCGTGTTCATGCGCAAACGCCAGTGCTTCCGCCATCTGTGTGACGGTGTCGAGCGTCAGGTCGAGGGGTATCGGCCCCTGGTTCATGATGTCGCGCAAGGTTCTGCCGGACAGGTATTCCATGGCGATGTAGGCGAGACCGTTGGCTTCGCTCACGTCGTAAATTGTCACGATGTTGGGGTGGGAAAGCCGCCCGGCACTTTTGGCTTCGCGCAGGAAGCGCGATTCCGCATCGGCGCCCTCCTGCTGCAACTGGGCGATCGAAACGGTTTTGATGGCGACCACGCGTTCGATCATCGGATCGCGCGCGCGGTACACCGTGCCCATCGCGCCTTGGCCGATTTCGTCCAGGATTTCGTAGCGGCCGATGGTCATGTGTGGACTTGTGGCGGGGCAGATGTTCAGTTCCGGCATTCGATGATCTGGCCGCGTACCGATTGGCTGTCTGCGCCCATCAGGTATAGGTACCAGGGCATCAGGTCGTCGGTGCTGGGCAGCGTATCGGGGTCGAGCCCCGGATGGGTGCGTGCGCGCAAGCTGGTCGCCACCTGGCCGGGAATCAGTGTATTGATTCGCAGGTTTTCTTCCGGGCTGATTTCGTCGGCCCAGATGCGGGTGAGGGTTTCCAGTCCCGACTTGGCGACGGCATAGCCGCCCCAGAAGGCTGCGGGTTGATGGCCGTGGGTTTCGCCGGTGAACACGACGGAGGCGTCAGGGGATTGCTTGAGCAGGGGCAGGCAGGCGCGTGTCAGCGCAAACGGGGCGATCAGGTTGACCCGCATCAGGCTCTGCCATTGATCGAGTGTCTGCAACGAAAGGGGGGTGAGGTTGTAGAACTGGTGCGCACTGTGCAGCACGCCGTCGAGACGCTTGAGATGGTGCGCGAGGGTGCCGGCCAGGGTTTCCAGGCTGCGGTCGTCGGCCACAGCCAGGTCATACGGGAACATCGCGGGTTCTGCGCCGCCTGCTGCGATGATTTCGTCGTACACCGCTTCGAGCTTGGCTTCGTTGCGCGCAAGCAGCGCAACGGTGGCGCCGTGACGCGCGAACGCGAGGCTGGCGGCCCGACCCAGGCCTGAACTGGCTCCGGTGACGAGAATGACGCGGCCAGCGAGAAGGTCGGGGCGGGGGGAATAATCTTTCATAGTTGTTCGATCAGGGTTTGCGCGGATTGTACCCCGCTCGTTGTTGCACTTTCGAGCGTGGCAGGATACGTGCCGGCAGTGTAGTCGCCGGCGAGGACAATGCGAGGGTGGGCCGTGCGGTTGGCCGGCCGGGCGAGCGCGGGGGTGCATGCATAGGTGGCCTGCTTTTCGACAATGGCCTTGCGCCAGCGCACGGGCCCAGGATCGATGCTGCACCGCAACTGCGCTTCGGCCCGGTCCATCCAGCCGGCCGGCAAGTCAGCCGCGGCGCTGGCGACGAAGGCCAGCAAGCCGGCCTGACCGTGACTTTGTCCGCGGTCGAACACGAACTGCGCGGGCCCATCGGCCAGCGCAAGCAGGGGCGAATCAAGTCGAAAGCCCGGGTCGTATTGCACATAGGCCGTTGCGATGGCCTGGTAGCCATAGCTTGTTACGGCGTTGACTGCCGTCTGGAGCTCGGGTACGGGCGCCGCCAAATCCGCCAGGTGTTGCGGGGCCACGGCAAGGATGACATGGCTGAAGACCAGGATTTCGTCGCGTGTTTGAAGCGTGATGGCGTCGTTCGACGCGGCAAGCGTGTTGACCCGGCTCGACAGGCGCACGTTGCCGCCGCATTCCGTGATCCGGGCGGCAGCCGGCGCGGGAAACAGGGCGGTCAGATCACGGCGCGGCAGCAGCAGGTCGCTGTGGTCGTTGCGTCCGCCGAACGCGGCGCGGATCACGTTGCGGAATACCCGGGCGCTGGCGGTTTCGGGCGGCGTATTCAGCGCAGATATACATAAGGGATGCCACAGCAGGCGATTCAGTCTGGCTGGCTGGTCACGCGTGAGCTGGCTGACGCTGAGCTGATCGGAACCCTCCGCGCCGTGCAGCAGCGAATAGGCCCAGCGCGCGGCGGCCAGCTTTTCGCGCCAGTTCAGTCCCTGCGCACCCAGCAATCCGGCCAGCAGGTGCAGCGGGGCGGGCAGGCGGGGGCAGTCGAGGCTGAAATCGGGCGGCTGCCGGAGGCTGAGCGGCAGCCGCCACAAGCCTGAAGACGCCTGCAGGCGTTCGATCAGCTGCAGGGTCTGGCCGTAGGCGCCGAGCAGGATGTGCTGGCCGTTGTCGAGGGTGTTCCCTTCCCACTCGACGACCCGCGCACGGCCGCCCAGGGTGCGGCTTGCCTCCAGCAGGGTGACCTTGACGCTTGCTTCGGCGAGGGTCAGCGCGGCGGCGCAGCCGGCCCAGCCGCCGCCGACGATGGCGACGTGGGGTTTGGCCTGTGGACGATTCATGCGAACAGCCAGGTTTTGCTCGCCAGCCACAGCTTGCGCAGTGGCGTCAGAGAGACGCGCGCGCGCAGCACGGGAAAGTGATCGCGCCGGATTTCATTCAGCAAAGTGCGGTAGATCGCAGCCATGACCAGGCCGGGGCGTTGCGCGCGACGCGCCTGCGCAGGGAGCGCGGCGAGCGCGCGGTCGTAACAGGCGGCCGCACGTTCGTACTGGAACTGCATCAGGGCCTGGAATTCGGGGGTGTCGCGGCCGTTCAGCAGGTCGGCTTCGTGTACCCCGAAACGTGCCAGTTCATCCTGCGGTAGATAAATGCGCCCGCGCCGCGCGTCCTCTCCCACATCGCGGATGATGTTGGTGAGCTGGAAGGCCAGCCCCAGTTCATGCGCGTAACGGCGGATTGCGCGGTCTTCCGCACTGCGTTCGCCGCCGAACAGCGCCGCCGCCACTTCGCCCACGACGCCTGCCACGCGGTAGCAATACAGGTTGAGCGACTTGAAATCGGGGTAACGCTGGCCATCCAGATCCATCGCCATGCCGTCGACGATTTCCAACAACAGGGAGGCCGGAATCGTGCGCCCTTGCGGGGTGTCGAACAGAGCGCGGCTAGCGGGATGCTCCGGCACGCCTGCCGCAAACCGTCCGATCTCTTCACGCCACCAGTTGAGTTTGGTCTCGGCGATCGCACGCTCATGGCATTCGTCCACCACGTCGTCGAGCTCGCGGCACAAGGCATAAAAAGCCGTGATCGCGCGCCGGGTGTCGGCGGGCAGGAAGACAAAGCTGTAGTAGAAGCTGGAGCCGCTGGCGGCTGCGCGTTCCTGGCAGTATTGATGGGCGTCCATATTCAATACAACGCGCGTCCGAGCATGATCATCCAGTCTTTTTTGGTCAGTACCGGACGATTGTGGAACACGCAGCCAGGATCGGCGTGCAGTTTGCGCAGGATGGTTTCGCCTCCCAGGATGGTGACGCGCAGTTCCAGTCCGATGCGTCCCTTGAGGTGCCGGCCAAGCGGCGCGCCGGCCAGCAGCAACTTGCGGGTGCGTTCGATCTGCCGGCCCATCATCATGTTCCAGGTGCCGCGTGCATCGCCATCGGCAATCTGTTTTTCGCTGACGTGCAGCGCGGCGAGTTCGTCCTGCGGCAGATACACGCGGTCTTTCCGGTAGTCGACCGCAATATCCTGCAGGAAGTTGATCAATTGCAGGCTGCTGCAGATGGCATCGGAATAGGCCAGATGGCGCGGGTCATGGTCGCCATACAAATGCAGCATCAGGCGACCGACCGGGTTGGCCGAGCGGCGGCAGTAATCCATCACCTCGCCGAAATGGGCGTAGCGCGTTTTTTCCACATCCTGCGCAAATGCAGACAGCAAATCACGGAACGGGGTGAGCGGGATGGCGTAGTCGCGTATGGCGACGGCCAGGGGGCCGAATATGACTGGATCGGTCGGTGTATCGCCGCGTTCGATGCGATCCAGCTCGGCATGGTAAGCCGCCAGCTGGGCGAGGCGTTCCGCGGCCGCAGCGTTGCCTTCATCGGCAATATCGTCCGCGCTGCGGGCGAATCGGTAAATGGCTTCTACCGGCCGGCGCAGGCGTCTGGGCAGCAGCCAGGACGCAACGGGAAAGTTTTCGTAATGATCGACCGGCACCGGAAACAAAAAACGGAATGGGAATAAAGACTTAGCGAGGAAGCCGCGCCCCGTTGGGTGACAGCATCATATTGATTATATTACACTTATCCGCTGAAGACTTTGCGGCATAGCCGCGAGAGTGGCGGAATTGGTAGACGCACTGGATTTAGGTTCCAGCGCCGCAAGGCGTGGGGGTTCGAGTCCCCCCTCCCGCACCACCGGTTTTTTCTTACTACCCTTACTTACTTAATCAATTCAGTCAGGAAATATTTGTGATGCAAGCGAATCTTGAAGTTCTCGAAGGTCTGGTTCGGCGCCTGGACATCAACGTGCCCATGGAACAGCTGGAAGCCGAAGTGCAAAACCGCCTCAAGCGGATGGCACGCAACGTCAAGATGGATGGTTTCCGTCCTGGCAAGGCGCCGCTGGCAGCCGTGGCGCGCCAGCATGGCCCTGGCGTGCGTCAGGAATTGCTGGGCGAAACCCTGCAAAGCCGGTTTGGCGAGGCAGTGCAGGCGCACAAGCTGAAGATTGCCGGTTACCCGCGTTTTGAGCCGAAAGCCGGACAGACTGCCGCTGCGGAAATGACTTTCAGCGCCAGCTTTGAGGTCTATCCTGAAGTCAAGATCGATGCATTGACCTCGGGCAAGATCAGCCGTCCGGTTGTGAGTTTGAGCGATGCCGATGTGGCAAAAACGCTTGAAGTGCTGCAAAAACAGCGCCGCACGTTCGAAGTGGCCGAGCGGGCCGCGGCAGAGGGCGATCTGGTCAAGTTCGATTATCAGGGTACGGTCGAGGGTGTGGCGTTTGAAGGCGGCAAGGGCGAGGATTTCGCTGCAGTGATCGGCGAAGGGCGCCTGCTGAAAGATTTCGAACAGAGCCTGGTTGGCCTCAAGGCCGGTTCCAGCAAAGGCTTTGACGTGACTTTCCCGGCTGAATACGCCGCGAAAGAGCTTGCCGGCAAGGTTGCGCATTTCGAAGTGCAGGTGAAGGAGGTCCAGGCGCCGGTATTGCCCGCAATCGATGCGGAATTCGCCAAGGCTTTGGGAGTCGAAGACGGCGATGTGGACAAGCTCATGGCTGAAGTGAAGTCGAATCTGGAACGCGAAGTGAAACGCCGCGTGCAGACCAAGCTGAAAGAACAGACAATGGAACTGCTGTTGCAGAAGAGCACCCTGGATCTGCCGCAAAGCCTGGTGGCGATGGAAACGGACCGTCTGCTGAAAATGACTGAAGCCGATATGCAGTCGCGCGGGGTTCAGACCATGAAGCTGACGACCGATATGTTTACTGGACAGGCCGAACGCCGGGTGCGTTTGGGTTTGATCCTGGCTGAAATCGTGCAGGCCAATAAACTGGTGGCACAACCCGATCAGATTCGCACCCTGATCGAGGAGCAGGCGCAAAGTTACGAAGAGCCCGAGCAGGTCGCACAGTGGTTCTACCAGAACCCGGAGCGGATGCAGGAAATTGAGTCGCTGGCGCTGGAAGAAAACGTTGTAGCATGGGTTGCCGGCCAGGCTGCGGTTGAAGATGTAACAACCACCTTTGAAGAACTGATGGGACGTGCCTGATGCTTATAGATTTTGAAAGCCATTCTATGGAACCCCAGGGTTTGGGCTTGGTTCCCATGGTCGTCGAGCAGAGCGGCCGTGGCGAGCGCGCGTATGACATCTATTCGCGCCTGCTCAAGGAACGCGTCATTTTTCTGGTGGGGCCGGTGAATGACGCGACGGCCAATCTGGTGGTCGCGCAAATGCTGTTCCTGGAGTCGGAAAATCCAGACAAGGATATTTACTTTTATATCAACTCGCCCGGTGGCTCGGTATCGGCCGGGATGGCGATCTACGACACCATGCAGTTCATCAAGCCGGATGTGTCCACACTCTGCATCGGCCAGGCAGCGAGCATGGGTGCTTTTTTGTTGACCGCAGGCACCCATGGCAAACGTTTCTGTCTGCCGAATTCGCGTGTGATGATTCACCAGCCTCTGGGTGGATTTCAGGGACAGGCATCGGACATCGCGATCCATGCCAAGGAAATCCTGTACCTGAAAGGCCGTCTGAACGGCATGTTGGCGCAGCATTCAGGGCAAAGTCTGGATACGATCGAACGCGACACTGATCGCGACAATTTCATGAGTGCAGATGATGCGGTGAGTTATGGCCTGGTCGACAAGGTACTGACGACCCGTGCCGAAGCAAGCGCTAAATAAAGGAATTAGGCATGGTTGAAAAAGGCTCGAGCGACAAACTCCTTTACTGCTCCTTTTGCGGCAAAAGCCAGCACGAGGTGCGCAAGCTGATTGCTGGGCCGTCGGTATTCATCTGCGACGAATGCGTCGAGTTGTGTAACGACATCATCCGCGAAGAAATCCAGCAGGCGGACAATCAGAAGGGTGCGAGCACCGATCTGCCGACGCCGCACGAAATCAGCAATATTCTTGATCAATATGTGATTGGTCAGGGACAAGCCAAGAAGTCGCTGGCGGTCGCCGTGTACAACCACTACAAACGGTTGCGCAGCAATTCGGGCACGGGTGACGTCGAGCTGGCCAAGAGCAATATTCTGCTGATCGGGCCGACTGGTTCGGGTAAAACCCTGCTGGCACAAACCTTGGCGCGGCTGTTGAATGTGCCATTCGTGATCGCCGACGCCACCACCCTGACCGAAGCCGGTTATGTGGGTGAGGATGTCGAGAACATCATCCAGAAACTGCTGCAGAAGTGCGACTACGATGTGGACAAGGCCAAGCAGGGTATTGTTTACATTGATGAAATCGACAAGATTTCGCGCAAGTCGGATAACCCGTCGATTACGCGCGATGTGTCGGGTGAAGGCGTGCAGCAGGCCTTGCTCAAACTGATCGAAGGCACTACGGCTTCGGTTCCGCCACAGGGTGGCCGCAAGCATCCGAATCAGGAATTTGTTCAGGTCGACACCAGCAACATCCTGTTTATTTGCGGTGGTGCGTTCAGCGGGTTGGAGAAAGTCATTCGTGGCCGTACTGAAAAGGGCGGTATCGGCTTTGGTGCACAGGTCAAGAACGTCGACGACACCAAGCGTGACGTCGAGTTGCTGCATCAGGTCGAACCCGAAGACCTCATCAAATATGGTTTGATTCCGGAGTTTGTTGGGCGGCTGCCTGTTGTGACGACGCTTGATGAGCTCGATGAGACCGCGTTGGTGCAGATTCTGACCGAGCCGAAGAATGCGTTGACCAAGCAGTTTGCCAAATTGTTCAAGATGGAAGGCGTGGAACTCGAGTTTCGTGAAGAGGCGCTCAACGCGATTGCCAAGCGTGCGCTGGCTCGCCGCACCGGCGCTCGCGGGCTGCGCTCCATTATTGAACATGCCTTGCTCGACACCATGTACGACTTGCCTTCGCTGAAGGGCGTGAGCAAAGTAGTGGTTGACCAGGGGCTGATCAATGGCGAGGGCAAACCCTTGCTGATATATTCAGAGCAGGACGAGCAGCCGTTGGCGGCTGGCGCCTGAATCTGATGTGGGCCGACTTCATTGCCGGCTCACTTGAAATACGAACTATGCCCCCCAGCTAGGGAGGTGCGTGGTTTATCGCCACGCATCTTTTCCTCAACCCTGACCAGGAAATCATGATGAGCGACAACGTATCCAAGGAACAGATAGACCTGCCGCTGTTGCCATTGAGGGATGTGGTGGTATTCCCCCACATGGTCATTCCGTTGTTTGTCGGACGGCCCAAATCGATTAAGGCGCTGGAAACCTCAATGGAATCCGGCAAAAGCATTCTTCTTGTCGCGCAGAAAACCGCTGCCCAGGACGACCCCACCCCTGAAGACCTCTATGACACGGGTAGCGTTGCGACCGTGTTGCAGATGCTGAAATTGCCCGATGGTACCGTCAAGGTGTTGGTGGAAGGCAACCAGCGCGCCCGCGTGCTGGATGTGACTGACGTTGGCACCCATCTGACTGCACGCGCTGAAATTCTGCCGGCCGAGGGCGAAGAGCTGGTTGAAGTCGAGGCGATGCGCCGTGCGCTGCTGACGCAGTTTGACCAGTACGTCAAACTGAACAAAAAAATTCCGCCGGAAATTCTTACTTCATTGTCGGGTATTGACGAAGGCGGCCGTCTGGCCGACACCATCGTCGCGCATTTGCCGCTTAAGCTTGAGCAGAAGCAGGAAGTGCTTGAAATGATAGGCGTGAACAAACGCCTGGAGCATCTGCTGGGCTTGCTGGAAGGCGAACTTGATATCCTGCAAGTGGAAAAGCGCATCCGTGGGCGCGTCAAGCGTCAAATGGAGAAGAGCCAGCGTGAGTATTATCTGAACGAGCAGGTCAAGGCGATCCAGAAAGAGTTGGGTGACATTGAAGAAGGCGCTGAGCTGGAAGACCTTGAAAAGCGCGTCAAGGAAGCCAGCATGTCCAAGGAGGCCGAAGCCAAGGCCATGGGCGAGCTGAAAAAGCTGCGCATGATGTCGCCGATGTCTGCTGAAGCTACTGTGATTCGCAGCTATATTGAAGCCATCGTGGGCTTGCCATGGAAGAAAAAGACCAAGATCAGCAAGGATCTGGTCAAGGCTGAACAGGTGCTGGATCAGGACCATTACGGTCTCGACAAGGTCAAGGAGCGCATCCTTGAATATCTCGCGGTGCAGCAGCGCGTGGACAAGGTTAAGGCACCGATCCTGTGTCTGGTTGGACCACCCGGTGTGGGTAAAACCTCACTCGGCCAATCCATCGCGCGTGCGACCAATCGCAAGTTTGTGCGTATGGCTCTGGGTGGCGTACGCGACGAATCCGAGATTCGCGGACACCGTCGTACCTATATTGGATCGATGCCCGGCAAGATCCTGCAAAGTCTGACCAAGATTGGGGTGAAGAATCCGTTGTTCCTGCTCGATGAAGTCGACAAGATGGGGCAGGACTTCCGTGGCGACCCTTCGTCCGCCTTGCTGGAGGTGCTTGATCCCGAGCAGAACCACACGTTCCAGGATCACTACATCGAGGTTGAGTACGACCTTTCCGATGTGATGTTCGTGGCAACGGCCAACTCCCTGAATTTGCCTGCGCCTCTGCTGGACCGGATGGAAGTGATCCGCCTTTCGGGTTATACGGAAGATGAAAAGGTCAATATTGCCGTGCGCTATCTGGCGCCCAAGCAGCTCAAGGTGAATGGCATCAAAGAAGGTGAGCTTGCCATTGCCGAGTCGGCGATTCGTGACATCGTGCGGTATTACACGCGCGAGGCAGGCGTCCGCAACCTTGAGCGCGAGTTGTCCAAAATCTGCCGCAAGGCGGTCAAGGCGCTGCTGCTGAAAAAGCATACGAGCAAGATCTCGGTCACTTCGCGCAATCTTGAAAAGTATCTGGGTGTGCGCCGCTTCAGTTTCGGCATCGCCGAAATGAACAATCAGGTGGGCCAGGTTACCGGGCTTGCGTGGACAGAAGTGGGCGGAGAATTGCTGACAATTGAAGCGGTCTCTCTGCCAGGTCGCGGCAAAATGACAACGACCGGCAAGCTTGGTGAAGTGATGCAGGAGTCGATCCAGGCGGCGCTTTCGGTCGTGCGTTCTCGTGCGCGCAAGCTGGGTATTCAGGACGATTTTTACCAGAAGCGCGACATCCATATCCACTTGCCGGAAGGTGCGACGCCAAAAGATGGCCCTTCCGCAGGCATTGCGATCTGCACGTCCATGGTGTCGATTCTCACCGGGATTCCGGTGCGGGCTGATGTCGCGATGACGGGTGAAATCACATTGCGGGGCGAAGTGCTTCCAATCGGTGGTTTGAAAGAGAAACTGCTGGCCGCGCATCGGGGCGGAATCAAGACCGTTTTGATTCCGCATGAGAATGTAAAAGATTTGACGGAAATTCCGGACAACATCAAAAACAAACTCGATATCCATCCGGTGAAATGGATCGATCAGGTGCTGGAACTGGCGCTTGAACGTTTGCCCGAGCCATTAAGTGAGGAACCTGCGGCAGAAACGGCGACTGCATTGCCCGTGCAGGACGATGAAGCTGCAACTGGAGCTTCATTGAAACATTGATGTTTTTTTGAGCTTCGCCCCGAATCCCACGCCAGACGTGGGATTTTTTTGTCCGTCGCGCTGAAAACCGCTTGACACAAGGTTTTGCCGATTGTTATAAAAGCGCTCGCAGGGTTTTCCTGTACCACTTGAGTGAAGGGGACAACACGTGAATAAATCCGAACTGATTGACGCCATTGCCGACTCGGCTGATATTTCCAAAGCAGCTGCAGGCCGCGCTCTGGATGGCGCAGTCGAAGCCATTAAAGTCGCACTGAAAAAGGGTGACATGGTCACGCTGGTGGGATTCGGCTCTTTCTATGTAGGTGAGCGCGCTGCACGCACCGGCCGCAATCCGCGTACTGGCGACACCATCAAGATCAAAGCGGCCAAGGTACCGAAGTTCCGTGCAGGCAAGGGTCTGAAAGACGCCATCAACAAGAAATAAAATCGCGTTTGTAATTGGCAAGATCAAAAAAATCATTGTATAATTTTGGTCTTCGTAGGGTGCTTAGCTCAGTTGGTAGAGCGTCTCCCTTACACGGAGGATGTCGGGGGTTCGAGCCCCTCAGCACCCACCAGCAGTGGAATAAAAACAAACAAGTAAGCGGTCATTTTTGTAGCGTGCTGATTTTTCAGCGCCAATCAAGCAAGTTAATTTGTGCAGATTAATTCAGCACAATGGAGTGGTAGTTCAGTTGGTTAGAATACCGGCCTGTCACGCCGGGGGTCGCGGGTTCGAGTCCCGTCCGCTCCGCCAACATCAAAAAGGCGAACGAAAGTTCGCCTTTTTTCATTTCCGACTACGCTGCATCAATTTAAAAAAAATCGATTCGATTTAATCGACGTAGGTGAAGACGCGAGAGGCAAAGTGCGCGAGAATCCGCGTTGATGTTTTTTCTGGAGTAGTTACCGTGCTCGAAGCAATCCGCAACCACGCACAAGGCTGGTTGGCTAAAGTCTTGCTGGGTTTGATCGCACTTTCCTTCGCGTTGTTTGGCGTCGATTCCTACATGTCGAGCGGCAACAATGGCGGCATGATCGCGGAGGTCGGGGATGTAGGGATATCGCGGGAAGAACTGGCGAAAGAAATTCAGGGCCAGACCGATCGCATGCGCGAATCGCTCGGTCCTTCTTTTGATCCGTCGGTTACTGAAACAGCTGAGTTTCGCAAGCAGGTCCTGGATAGCCTGATCGATCGCAAGGCCTTGTTCCAGGAAGCGCAAAAACTCAAAATCGTCGCGCCGGATGCGTACGTTGCGTCTGTCTTGATGCAAATCTCCGCATTTCAGCAGGACGGCAAATTTTCTCCGCAACGCTATGAAGCGGTACTGCGTCAGAACAATCGCACGCCCGCCCAGTTTGAGAGCGAGTTAAGGCAGTCGTTCATGCTGGAAACCGTCACCAGCCCCGCCTCGCTCGCGGCGTTTCCTGCTTCTGCTTCACTGACGCAGATTGCACGTCTGATTGCGCAGCAGCGAGAAATTTCATGGGTCGATATGCCTGCGTCAACCGTGGCCGCCGAAATCAAGCCGACATCTGCCGAGATCGAAAAATACTATGCGGCCAATACGAAGGCATTCACCGAGCCGGAGCAGGTGCGTGCTGAATATCTGATGCTCGATATGGCTTCTGTGGCCACGGGCATGGTAGTCAGCGACCAGGCCGTGACGGATTACTATGCGTCTCATGCTGCCGAATTCGGTATGCCCGAGCAACGTAGCGCAAGTCATATTCTGATCGCTGCCGATAAAAATGCTGATGCCGCGACGCGTGCCCAGGCCAAGGCAAAAGCAACTGCGCTGTATCAGACTTTGCAAAAATCGCCGGACCAATTTGCCGCGCTGGCGCGCACCCAGTCACAGGATCCGGGCTCCGCAGCTCAGGATGGCCATCTCGGCAGCTTTGGCCGCGGCATGATGGTCAAGCCTTTCGAGGACGCCGTGTTCAGCATGAAGCCCAATGAAATTCGTGGCCCGGTGGAAAGTGACTTCGGCTATCACATCATTCGTCTGGATGCCATTCAGGCTGCCCAGACTGCGCCCTTGGAAAATGTGCGTACATCGGTGGCAGAAGCTGTGCGAAAACAGCAGGCGCAAAAGGCCTTTGCCGAATTGGCGGATAATTTTGGCAACCTCGTTTACGAGAATGCCAGTTCATTGCAACCTGCGGCAGCTGCTACCAAGCTGACTGTGCAGCAAACGCCCTGGATAACGGCCAAGAATGCCCCGCCACCCTTCAATCATGCTGAATTGCAGGCTGCGTTGTTCAGTGCTGAATCGGTCAAGTCAAAGCAAAACACCGAAGCTGTCGAAGTTCAGCCGGGTGTGTTGGTCGCTGCCCGGGTACTTGATCATCGCCCCGCACGCGTGCGTCCGCTGGCTGAGGTGCAGCCGGAAATTGAAGTCAAACTGCGTGCCGAACAGAGTGCACGATTGCTGACCGCGCAAGGCGAGAAGACGCTTCAATCGCTGGCGCTAGCCAAGGAAACCGGGATGAGCTGGTCGGCTTTTCAGGTGGTTGGGCGTCAAGCTTCGGCCACGCTCGATGCAGCAGCGGCAAAGGCGGTATTCAGAGTGGGGACGGACAAGCTTCCAGCCTATACCGGGTTTATCCGCCCGGATGGCTCATATCGAATTGTCCGGGTGAGCAGGGTACTTGATGCGCCCGGTCTCGATTCCCGTCTGGTGGCCTCGATTGAAGCGGGCGTCATCCAGGCACAGCAGCAAGCGGACATGCAGGCGATGCTGGCGCTGGTGAAAGCTGGGCAAAAAGTAAAAATCCAGCCGAACGCAATCGAAGGCAGATAATTTCGTGAGGCTATTCAGCGGGCGAGGCTAAAGCCCGAGCTGCCAACATCGCAGATAGCCTGCTCCCGGTTGCGATTGTAGGCGGGAGCAGGTTGTGCTGCTCAAACTTGTGCGCCTTCAGATTGCCAACCAGAAGTTGAGTCGTGCTTCTCATGCCGTATGAAACGATGCTGCGTGTTTCTATTGCGGGCGCACATCGTTTGACCTTGGCAGGGGAATATTGAGCACCTGAAAAATGAATGAATCTGTCCGCCCTCGCTGTTTTGATGCGACTGACCTGGAGTCGTCCCGGCAAGCGCTTGCTCGTGTGCTGCCGGTGGCGGAGAACGATGCACCCTGGCGTGCGCTGGATTACGCATACGCTCAACTGGACAGCAAGCTTTTTTCCCACAGTGTGGGGACCGCACTGATTGTTGCCGAATTGAGGGTGGGGGCCGATGCGGTGGCGGCAGCTTTGCTGCATGCCTGTCTGGGCACCACGCCAGAATTTGACTCGACTTTTGGCACTGCAGCGCGGCTGGCACGGGGTGTGGCTGCGATGGCCCGTATCGAGGCACTGGCGACAAGCGCGACCGACAAGCGCATTGACCCCCATGCCCAGCTCGAAGCGCTGCGTCAGATGGTGCTGGCGATGGTGGAGGACATTCGCGTCGTGTTGGTGAAACTTGCGGAGCGGACGCACGCGCTGCGTTGTGCCGCGGGCCAGGACGCAGCGATGCGTGAGGCGCTGGGACAGCAGGCGCGTGAACTGTTTTCGCCACTGGCCAACCGGCTGGGTGTGTGGCAGATCAAGTGGGAGATGGAAGATTGGGCGTTTCGCTATCTTGAGCCCGACGCCTACAAAACCATTGCAGCCCAGCTCGACGAGAAACGCATCGACCGGGAAGCCTATATCAAGGGCATTATCGAGCGGCTACAGGGCGAATTGGCATTGCATGGGATTGAGGCCGAGGTCACCGGGCGTCCCAAGCACATCGCCAGCATCGTCAACAAAATGCGGCGCAAGCGCATGAGCTTCGAGCAGCTGTATGACATCCGCGCAGTGCGCGTGCTGGTCCGCCATGAGATCGATTGCTACACGGTGCTGGGGCTGGTGCATAACCTGTGGCAGCCGATACCAGGCGAATTTGATGATTACATCGCGCAACCCAAAGGAAACGACTATCGGTCCCTGCATACGGCCGTGATCGGGCCGGAGGCGCGTGCGCTTGAGGTGCAGATACGGACCTTCGACATGCACCAGCATGCCGAATTGGGCGTTGCCGCACATTGGCGCTACAAGGAAGGTGGCAAGCAGGACGCGCAGTACGAGGAAAAAATCGCCTGGCTGCGGCGCATTCTGGAATGGAAAGATGACGTAGCGGATAGCAGCGAATTCACCGAACAGTTCAAGACCGAGTTGTTCCAGGATCAGGTGTATGTGCTGACCCCGCAG
Organism: Thiobacillus sp.; assembly: GCA_020057245.1. Classification (GTDB taxonomy): domain Bacteria; phylum Pseudomonadota; class Gammaproteobacteria; order Burkholderiales; family Thiobacillaceae; genus Thiobacillus. Next base: position 17,077 of record JAGVGD010000183.1, read on the forward strand.
GGGCGGGTGGTTGCGCTCGATCGAGGCGCAACCCCTGTGGACTTCGCTTATGCATTGCACACCGATCTGGGTCACCGCTGCCGCGGCGCCAAGCTCAATGGCAGCATGGTCCCGCTCAACACGGCACTCGAGAATGGTCAGCGTGTAGAGATCATCACCGTGAAGGAAGGCGAGCCGAGCCGTGACTGGCTGAATCCGGCGTTGGGATATCTGGTCACGCATCGCGCGCGTTCAAAAGTACGGACCTGGTTTCGCCAGCGCGATGTGGGTGAACAGGTCAGCCTCGGCCGCACGCTGCTGGACAAGGAACTGAAACGACTGGGTGTGGTTGACGCGAACCAGGAAAAGCTCGCGCAGCGACTCAAGTTCGGCAAGCTGGATGAGTTTTTTGCTGCACTGGGACGCGGCGATGTGGGCCAGCGCGATTTGATCAACGCCTTGCAGGATCCGGCAAAAGCTTCACCGGCGCTGATGCCGACAGCCAAACCGCGCGCGCGCGCCAAATCGGGCAATCCGGTCATTATTCCGGGACTGGGGGATGTGCCGATGTCGCTGGCGCGCTGCTGCAAGCCACAGCCTCCGGATGCCATCGTCGCATACACCACGGTCGGTCGCGGTCTCACCGTGCACCGTGCGGACTGCGCCGCGCTGCGGCGCGCCAACCCGGCGCGAATGATGGCGGCCGAATGGGTGCTCGATGCGGGCGCGGCCTTCGAAGTTGATATCCAGCTGAAGGCATTTGACCGCCAGGGTTTGCTACGCGATATCTCCGATGTCATTGCCAAGGATCGGCTCGACGTACTGCGCGTGAACACCGAGAGTCGCGGCGAATATGCCACCATGCGAATTACGGTTCGTATCAAGGAGTTGCAGCAATTGTCCCGCTTGCTGGCGCGTTTGCAGCATGTGCAGAATGTAATTGAAGTCAGGCGCAGCTAGGCCAGGAACGCTGGTGTTCTCTTCCAACTTTTTGAATGAATCTTCTCGAATCATGACAGCGCAAACCGCAATTTTCGACCCGATTCCTGACCATGCGCGCCACCTTTTTTTCGAGCTGAATTCCGCTGTAGACCCACGCGATGCCTTGCAGGCGCTGGCTGCAGCCTGCGACGGCCGATCGACCGTGCTGGGAATTGGGCAAAGCGTCACCCAGGTACTGGGGGGCGAAATTACCGGCTTGCGCGCATTTCCGCTGTTGCCGGATGCGCAGCCCGCGATACCGGCAACCCAGCAGGCGTTATGGTTGTGGCTGCGTGGCGACGAGCCGGGCGATCTGCTGCTGCGCGGTCACGCCTTGCAGGCGCTGATCGCACCTGCTTTCAGACTGACGCAGGCGATCGTCAGCTTCCGTCATCAGGATTGCCGTGATCTGACCGGTTACGAGGACGGTACTGAAAATCCCAAGGATGAAGCCGCCATCGAGGCAGCCGTAGCGCAGGGATTGGGGGCGGGTATCGACGGCTCCAGCTTTGCTGCCGTGCAGCAATGGCTGCACGACTTTCCGGTGTTCGACGCCATGCCGCGCAGGGAGCAGAACAACTGTTTCGGTCGCGATCAGGAGAGCAACGAAGAACTCGACGATGCGCCGGAATCGGCCCATGTCAAACGCACTGCACAGGAGGACTTCGAGCCAGAGGCTTTTGTGGTGCGCCGTTCAATGCCTTGGGTGGAAGGAGCTGATGCCGGCCTGGTTTTCCTTGCCTTCGGCAAGTCTTTCGATGCCTTCGAGGCTCACCTGCGTCGCATGACGGGGCATGACGATGGCATCACCGACGCGTTATTCCGCTTCACCCGGCCGCTTACCGGCGGATACTACTGGTGTCCGCCAGTTGCGGATGGCGTCATCGATCTTTCTGCGCTGGGTTAAGGGCGTATGAACGTTTACGGAGCGTATGCCGGACAGACAGCCTTGATTTGCTGCGCCAGCCGTTGCATACCCGCACTGGACAAATCTGCACTGCTGAAGCTCAAATCGCTCGCCTCTGAGGGATAGTTGTTCGACAGGGATCGGAGATAAGCCGGGTCGTAATGCTGCTCGAGCAGGGCCGCAACCAGTTCATCCCAGGCCTGCCGATTGGCCAGCTCATGCCAGGCCTGCACGGTATCGTTGCCGCGCAATGCAACCAGACGGGAAAGCTGGCTGTTGATCGCACTGGCGTCGTCCAGATAGTGCGCGTAGTCCTCAATCAGCAATTGGACGCGCGCAGCCAGCGGTACTTCCAGTCTTACGCAGGGACTTGCGCGCATGGAATTGATCAGCGCTTCAGGTACGCGCAATGCCCCGATTTTCTTGCTTTCCGATTCCACAAACACCGGGCGTGCAGGGTCGAATTGGGTGAGGGCGAACCAGACGGCGCTTTCAAAACTTTTCTGTGTGGGCTGCGGCTGGTCAGGCAGGGCACCCAGAAGAGATCCACGATGAGCAGCCAGTACCTCGAGATCCAGAACTTGCAGGCCTTCCTCGGCAAGCGCCTGCAACAGTCGGCTTTTACCGCTTCCGGTTGGGCCGCAGACGACTCGGTAAGTCAGTTGTGCCGGGAGCTTGGCGAGTTCGGCGATGACATGCCGCCGGTAGGCTTTGTAGCCACCGTCGAGTTGTGTCGCAGCGAAGCCGATTTTTTGCAGGATGTGCGTCAGCGATCCGCTGCGGCTGCCACCGCGCCAGCAATACACCAATGGGCGATACGACTTGGGCTTGTTGGCCAGGTGGCTTTCCAGATGGTGCGCGATATTGAGAGAGACCAGTGCTGCCCCGACCTTCTTGGCCTCGAATGACGACACCTGTTTGTATAGCGTGCCGACGCGTTCCCGCTCGGTGTCATTCAACACGGGCAGATTGATTGCGCCAGGGATGTGATCTTCCGCAAACTCGCCGGGCGAACGTACATCGATGATTTCTTCAAACGTGAGGAGATCTGAAACGGTGGCGATACTCAAGCGGATTCTGCTTTCTAAAAATGGGTGCGATCAAACTGGTGCAATTTTGACACGACAGCAGATGGGGGACGGAAAGTTATCCGGATATGCACGTCATGCGGTGTGTTGAAACAGACTTGGAATGCTTGCAGGCCGGCGCTTGGCGGACGCAAATTTATACGGTGAAGATGGGACGGAAGGGTAGGCCAGGCTGGCCGTTTGGTTGGCTGCGCGATTGAAACGGACAGTCAAAGCCCAACGCTAACGCCGGGCTTGAGTGACACTGAACTTAAACGAGTTTAAGCGGCATGGAGGACTGCCGGTCTTCTGTCCGGCGACCCACTGCGACGGTCTTGCGCCGGTCAGCCGTGACGTTGGGCGGCAACGCGGCATGGCAGGAGGCGATACGGCGATCACCCAAGCGGCGTTCCAAGGGGATAAATTCAACTTGATAAACGGGCAGGGCTGACATGATTCATGTCCCAGCTTGTCGAGATGTTGTCAGCATATGCTGAAATTTCAGCACATGCAATGGTTCTAATAGACCGATTGGCGACTCATTTCGCCCGTTTGTCGGTGGCGAGAACACACGCTGGCCTTTGAGCGGCCGGTCGACGGTCAATGCTGCGCCGAACGAACCAGGCGCTGTTTTTCCCGTTCCCATTCGCGGTCTTTTTCGCTCGCACGCTTGTCGTGCTGCTTTTTGCCTTTTGCCAGGCCAATGTCCAGTTTGATCCGCCCTTTGGAAAAGTGCATGTTGAGCGGCACCAGGGTAAAGCCGGCGCGCTCGGTTTTGCCGATCAATTTGCTGATTTCTGACGCATTGAGCAGCAATTTCCGCGAACGGGTGGGGTCAGGGAGGATGTGGGTCGAAGCAGACAAAAGCGGGCTGATGTGGCAGCCGATCAGATAGACCGCGCCACTTTTAATGACGACATAGGCCTCCTTCAGTTGAATCCGGCCTGCGCGGATGGCCTTGACCTCCCAGCCTTCGAGCACGAGACCAGCCTCGAATTTCTCTTCGATGAAGTAATCGTGAAAGGCTTTTTTGTTATCGGCAATGCTCATGGCGTAGGGCTTCAGTACAATCTCTAATTTTACAAGGCTTCAGGTACTCATGGCGCGGGTAGAAAAAAGTGTGCTGGTGGCGCATACCCCTGAACGCATGTTTGAGCTGGTTGATCGTGTTGAGGATTACCCGGTTTTTCTGCCCTGGTGCGGGGGCACCGAGTTGAAGTTGCGCGATGAAAACCATACGGTGGCGACGATACATATCGCTTACATGGGCATACGTCAGAGCTTTACCACTGAGAACACCAAGCGCCATCCGCATGAAATGCGGATCAAGCTGCAGGATGGTCCTTTCTCGGAATTGTCCGGCGACTGGCTGTTTGCCCCGCTGGGGAACGATGCCTGCAAGATCGAATTCAGGCTTGAGTATGCATTCTCCAACCGGATGCTGGAAACGCTACTGGCGCCCGTCTTCAGTCACATTACCAATACTTTTGTCGATGCCTTTGTGCGCCGCGCTGACGAGGTGTATCCCGCATGAATTCGCCCACCATCCAGGTTGAAGTCGTTTACGCACTGCCTGATGCGCAACCCCTGCTGCACGTCCAGCTTGCCGAAGGTGCGACTGTTTCTGACGCGATTCACGCATCTGGCGTGCTGGAGAACTTCCCTGATATCGATCTGACCAAAAACAAGGTCGGTATTTTTAGCAGGCTGGTCAAGCTGGATGAAGTCGTGCGCGACAAGGACAGGGTGGAAATTTACCGACCGCTCATTGCCGATCCGAAGGAGGTGCGCCGCAAGCGCGCGGAGGAAGGCAAAGTCACCAAGAAAGGCGGCGGCGATGCTCCTGGAAAAACGGCGGAGGCAGACACTGCCGAAGCTGGCTAAATCGGGCGCACGACGCGATCAGCCGATTTATTTACAGTATTCAGCGATGCTTTTTTGACTGTTGGCCAGTGCACTGGCGCGTGCAGACTCATCCATGTAGGTGCGTTGTCCTGATGGGTCTTTGGTGTAGATGTGCTGATTATTGGGGTTTTGCAGGGTGCTGAGCCGGTTCCGTGCCTTGTCGCAGTTTTCGCGTGCGATACGCGCTTTTTCCGCTTCTTTTTCCGCTTTGGCGCGAGCTTCTTCGGCCTCCTTGCGGCGCTTCTGGTAATCCTGCTCCTTGGCGTCGAGCGATTGGGTGGCTTGGGTCGTGGTTTCGGCCTGGCCTGCAGTGCTGCGCTTGATCGTCTGGCTGTTCAGTGTGGGCGGCTGATCGGTGTAATGCACTTTGCCTTGCGCATCGGTCCATTTGTAGAGATCGGCCTGGGCGTGAGCGGAGAATGCCAGCATACCCAAAAACAAAAGCCTTCCGGCATAAATCCGGAAGGCTTGCTGGTCAAGGCAGGCCAGTTTCAACTTATTGGCCCACTTTGAGCTCGGGGTAGCTGAGTTGAGCGTTGCTCAGTTTAGCTTGATCGCTTGCCAGTTTTGCTTGCTTGATCACGGTGGCGCTATCGGCCTTCTTGGCGGCCTCTTCGGCGGCCTTCAGTGCGCTTTCTGACGTTGTCCATAAAGCATTCTTGGCCTTGGCAGCTTTGACGTCGGCCTGAGCGGTGCTGAGAGCGGCTTGTGCTTCGGCGCTGATTGTCGCGGGTTCCGCTTTGGCCGTGGGCTCTGGGGTGCTGGCGCAACCCGCCAGGATCAACAGGGCGGCGGAGGTCAGGGTAAGCAGTACTTTGGACATTGGTTTTGTCTCCTTGAGTTGTAGGGTGTTCAGGGTCGAGCAATCCGTACTCGCCCTGCCTGTCATGCTGCCGCAAAGTTAGTCGCATCAACGGCGTGAGTCAACCGTTTGACGCCTGTTTGGCCTTGGTAAATTACAACCAAGTTTCAGGCAGGGCAAGCGGGCGGTTTGTGCGGGCGGTGTCGGGTACGTATAATTCCGCTTTGCGTTCAAGGATAGACCATGCGTGTTTTGCAAAAAGCGCTGACGTTTGATGACGTTCTGCTCGTTCCCGCCCATTCCGCCATTCTCCCGCGCGAAGTTACGCTTTCGAGCCAGCTGACACGCACCATCACCCTGAATTTGCCGCTGTTGTCCGCCGCGATGGATACGGTGACGGAAGCCCGTCTGGCCATTGCGCTGGCGCAGGAAGGCGGTCTTGGCATCATCCACAAAAACATGAGCGCCGAGTTGCAGGCGGCGCAAGTGGCAGCGGTCAAGCGTTTCGAGTCCGGCGTGGTCAAGGATCCCATTACGGTTGCGCCGCAGATGACGGTGCGTCAGGTGCTCGAGATCACCCGCGCCAAGCATATTTCCGGCTTGCCGGTGATCGATGGCGGCAAGGTGGTCGGCATTGTCACCAACCGCGACCTGCGGTTTGAAACCCAGCTCGACCAGTTGATCGCCAACATCATGACGCCGAAAGAGCGGCTGGTGACGGTGAAAGAAGGCGCGAGCCGCGACGAGGCCATGGCGCTGCTGCACAAGCATCGCCTGGAGCGCGTGCTGGTGGTGAACGATGCGTTCGAGTTGCGCGGCCTGGTGACGGTCAAAGACATCCAGAAATCCAGCGAACACCCTTACGCATGCAAGGATGCGATGGGTCATCTGCGCGTTGGCGCGGCAGTTGGTACCGGCGAAGGCACCGAAGAGCGCGTGGCCGCATTGGCTGCGGCAGGGGTCGACGTGATCGTGGTCGATACCGCCCACGGCCACTCCAAAGGCGTGCTGGACCGCGTCAAGTGGGTGAAGCAGCATTTTCCCGAAGTGCAGGTCATCGGCGGCAACATCGCTACGGCCTCTGCGGCGAAGGCTCTGGTTGATCATGGTGCCGACGCGGTCAAGGTCGGCATCGGCCCGGGCTCGATCTGCACCACCCGCATGGTGGCCGGCGTCGGCGTGCCGCAGATCACGGCCGTCACCAATGTGGCCGATGCGCTGGCGGGCAGCGGCGTGGGCGTGATCGCCGACGGCGGCATTCGTTACTCGGGCGATATCGCCAAGGCCATTGCAGCGGGCGCGAGCTGCGTCATGCTGGGCGGTCTGCTGGCGGGCACCGAAGAGGCGCCGGGCGAAGTCGAACTGTTCCAGGGACGCTCCTACAAGTCGTATCGCGGCATGGGTTCGCTCGGCGCGATGCAGCAGGGCTCCAGTGATCGCTATTTCCAGGACAACGAAAAGAGCGCCGAAAAGCTGGTGCCTGAAGGCATCGAAGGCCGCGTGCCCTACAAAGGTAGCGTGCTCGGCGTGATTCACCAGCTGATGGGCGGCTTGCGCTCGTCGATGGGCTACCTCGGCGTTGCCAGCATTCCCGATATGCATGCGAAGGCTGAATTCGTCGAAATCACCTCGGCCGGCGTGCGCGAGTCGCACGTGCATGATGTGCAGATCACCAAGGAAGCGCCGAATTATCGCGTTGAATAAGGGATAAGGGGTCGGGATTCAGGGGGCAGGGAAAGTCACGCTTCGCGTGGCTTTTTCTTTATTCCCCTTGTCTTTCACCCCCTGACTCCTCACCCCTGAATCCCGACCCCTGACCCTTGATAACCATGCACCAGAAAATTCTCATTCTCGACTTCGGTTCCCAGTACACCCAGCTCATCGCGCGGCGTGTGCGCGAGGCCGGGGTTTACTGCGAACTGCACTCCAACGACGTGAGCGATGCATTCGTGCGCGACTTTGCGCCGTCGGGGATCATTCTGTCGGGCGGGCCGAATTCGGTTTACGAAGACGAAACGCCGCGCGCACCTGAAGTCGTGTTCACGCTCGGCGTGCCGGTGCTGGGTATTTGCTATGGCATGCAGACCATGGCGGCGCAGCTGGGCGGCCAGGTCGAGTCTGCAGCCAAGCGCGAGTTCGGCTATGCCGAAATCCGTGCGCGCGGCCACACCGCGCTGCTGCGCGACATCCAGGATCGGGCCAACGACGAAGGCCACGGCCTGCTCGATGTATGGATGAGTCACGGCGACAAGGTCACCACACTGCCGCCCGGCTTCAAGCTGATGGCAAGCAATGCGGCGACGCCGATCGCTGCGATGGCCGACGAAGACCGCAAGTTTTACGGCGTGCAGTTCCACCCCGAAGTCACTCACACCTTGCAGGGCAAAGCCATCCTCGACCGTTTCGTGCGCGACCTGTGTGGCTGCGCGGGCGACTGGAACATGCCGGATTACGTCGATGAAGCCATCGGCCGGGTGCGCAACGAAGTCGGCAGCGACGACGTGATTCTGGGGCTGTCGGGTGGCGTCGATTCCTCGGTGGTAGCCGCGCTGCTGCATCGGGCCATCGGCCCGCAACTCACCTGCGTGTTCGTCGACAACGGCTTGCTGCGCCTGAACGAGGCCGAGCAGGTGATGGCGACCTTCGCCGAGAACCTCGGCGTCAAGGTCATCCATGTCGATGCGCGCGAACGTTTCATGAAAGAACTCGCCGGCGTGTCCGACCCCGAGCAGAAACGCAAAATCATCGGCCGCGAATTCGTCCACGTTTTCCAGGAAGAAGCCGAAAAACTGCCCAAAGCCAAATGGCTGGCGCAGGGCACCATCTACCCCGACGTGATCGAATCGGCCAGCGCCAAAACCAAAAAGGCGCACACCATCAAGAGCCACCACAACGTCGGCGGCCTGCCCGACACGCTGCATCTGAAGTTGCTGGAACCGTTGCGCGAACTGTTCAAGGACGAAGTACGCGAACTCGGCGTCGCGCTCGGCTTGCCGCACGACATGGTATATCGCCATCCCTTTCCCGGCCCCGGACTGGGCGTGCGCATCCTGGGCGAAGTCAAGGCCGAATACGCAGAGCTGCTGCGTCGCGCCGATGCTATTTTCATCGAAGAGCTGCGCGCGGCCGGCTGGTACGAAAAAACCTCGCAAGCGTTTGCCGTCTTCCTGCCGGTCAAATCCGTCGGCGTCATGGGCGACGGCCGCACCTACGATTACGTCGTCGCGCTGCGTGCTGTCGTCACCAGCGATTTCATGACTGCGCACTGGGCCGAGCTGCCGTATACCCTGCTCGGAAAAGTGTCCAATCGTGTCATCAACGAAGTGCGCGGCATCAACCGGGTCGTCTACGACATCTCGGGTAAGCCGCCTGCGACGATTGAGTGGGAGTAACGTTCTTGAGCCGTCGGGCGAGGGGCCCCGCGTAGCGGGGGTCGACCCGGCGAAAGGACGTGCCCGCGACGCCGGTTCTACCGCAAGCCCGTGGTGTGTCGGAGCGGGACAATAATGCCGACTGTCGCCGTCATAGGCGGCGGCCCCGCTGGCCTGATGACAGCCGAAGTGCTGTCGCGGGGCGGCGCTCAGGTTGAAGTGTTCGATGCGATGCCTTCGGTTGGCCGCAAATTCCTACTGGCGGGCGTGGGCGGGATGAACATCACCCATGCCGAACCCTATGCAGCGTTCCTGACGCGTTACGGCGCACGCACCGCCGAGCTGCAGCCCCTGCTTGATGCGTTTTCGCCCGCCCATCTGCGCACCTGGTGCCACGCGCTGGGCATCGAGACCTTTGTCGGTTCGTCGAACCGTGTTTTCCCCCAGGACATGAAAGCCGCGCCGCTGTTGCGCGCCTGGCTGCACCGGCTGCGTCAGGCCGGGGTGCGGTTTCATGTGCGGCATCGCTGGCAGGGTTGGACGGATGCGGGCGAACTGCATTTCCTGACCCCGGATGGAGAACAACGGATTCGCGCCGATGCGGTGGTGCTCGCATTGGGCGGCGGCAGCTGGGCACGCCTGGGATCGGATGGCGCGTGGCTGCCTTTGCTGGCTGGGCGCGGTGTGGCAGTGTCGCCGTTGCGGCCGTCGAATTGCGGCTTCGACGTGAAGGGCGGCTGGAGCGAGCCGCTGCTCAGCCGGTTTGCCGGACAACCGGTAAAAACGCTGGGCGTGCGATTTACGGATCACACGGGGGGCGTGCATGCACGCAAGGGTGAGTTGCTGCTGTCGCGCACGGGCGTGGAAGGCAACCTGATCTACGCCTTGTCCGCCGCCTTGCGCGACACCCTCGCGACGCAGGGTTCGCTCACGCTCGAACTGGATTTGCTGCCGGACAAGTCGCTGGAACGGGTGGTCGCCGAAGTGACGCACCCGCGCGGCGCGCGTTCGTTGTCCAGCCACCTGCAAAGTCGCGCCGGAATTAGGGGCGTGAAAATGGGCTTGTTGCACGAAGTCTTGTCGCGCGAACAATTGAATGATCCGATCCAGCTCGCCCACGCGATAAAATCGCTGCCGCTTACCCTCGCCGCAACCCGCCCCATCGACGAAGCGATCAGCAGCGCGGGCGGCGTGCGCTTCGATGCGCTGGACGCAAACCTGATGCTGCGCACGCTGCCCGGCGTGTTTTGCGCCGGTGAAATGCTCGATTGGGAAGCCCCCACCGGCGGCTATCTGCTGACTGCCTGTTTTGCCAGTGGCCGCGCGGCAGGCGAGGGCGCCCTGAACTATTTGAAGATTATCCATGCTGCGACTGACTGAACTCAAACTGCCGCTCGACCATCCCGCAGACGCCTTGCGCGCAGCGATCCTGCAACGCCTGGCGCTGAAGGATGATGAACTGTTGAGCGTCAGTATTTTCAAGCGTAGCCACGATGCGCGCAAAAAGCATGCGCTGCTTCTGGTGTACGCGGTCGACATCGAAGTCGGTAACGAGGCTGCGTTGCTGAAGAAGTTTCGCAACGACCACCATCTCGCGCCGACGCCGGACATGGCGTACCACTTTGTCGGCCAGGCTCCCGCGAGCCTTCCGCATCGCCCCATCGTCGTCGGTTTCGGCCCCAGCGGCATTTTTGCGGCGCTGGTGCTGGCGCAAATGGGCTTCAGGCCGATTGTGCTGGAGCGCGGCAAGGCGGTGCGCGAGCGCACCCAGGACACCTGGGGGCTGTGGCGCAAACACACGCTCAATCCCGAATCCAACGTGCAGTTCGGCGAGGGCGGGGCGGGGACGTTTTCCGATGGCAAGCTCTACAGTCAGATCAAGGACCCCAGGCACTACGGGCGCAAGGTCATCGCCGAATTCATCAAGGCCGGCGCGCCGGAAGAAATCCGCTACGTGGCCAAGCCCCATATCGGTACCTTTCGCCTGGTCGGCGTGGTCGAAGCGATGCGTCATGAGATCGAATCGCTGGGCGGCGAGATCCGTTTCCAGCAGCGCGTCACCGATGTGCTGATCGAGGACGGTCACGTCCGGGGCGTCACGCTCGCCAGCGGCGAAACCCTGCGCAGCGATCACGTCATCCTCGCGCTCGGCCACAGCGCGCGCGACACCTTCGAGATGCTGCACGCGCGCGGCGTGTTCATGGAGGCCAAGCCATTTTCCATCGGCTTTCGCATCGAGCATCCGCAGTCGCTGATCGACCAGGCCCGGCTGGGGCCGAACGCGGGCAACGCCTTGCTCGGTGCAGCGGATTACAAGCTGGTGCACCACGCCAAAAACGGCCGCGCGGTATACAGCTTCTGCATGTGTCCCGGTGGCACCGTGGTCGCCGCCACCTCGGAAGAAGGCCGTGTCGTCACCAACGGCATGAGCCAGTATTCGCGCAACGAGCGCAACGCCAATGCGGGTATCGTGGTGGGCATCACGCCGGCGGACTTTCCGGGCGGCGTACTGGCAGGGGTTGAACTACAGCGCCAGCTGGAATCGCGCGCATTCGAACTGGGCGGCGGCAATTACGACGCACCGGCGCAACTGGTCGGCGACTTCCTGCAGGGCAAGGCGTCCACCCAGCTCGGCGGCGTCGAGCCGTCGTACAAACCGGGTGTGCACCTGACCGATCTCGCACCCAGCCTGCCGGATTACGCCATCGCGGCGATCCGCGAAGCGATCCCCGCGTTCGACCAGCAGATCAAGGGATTTGCGATGAAAGATGCGGTGCTGACCGGCGTCGAAACCCGCACCTCGTCGCCGCTGCGCATCACGCGTGGCGACGATTTCCAGAGCCTCAACGTCAAGGGGTTGTATCCGGCGGGCGAGGGGGCGGGCTATGCGGGCGGCATCCTGTCGGCCGGGGTCGATGGCATCAAGGTTGCCGAGGCGGTGGCGCGCGATGTGCTGGGCCTGCCCGCGGCAGACTCAGGCACGCGGCCAAACCCGGATTGCGGTTACTGAGCACGAGGCTGCCGCC
>JAGVGD010000157.1 GCA_020057245.1 Thiobacillus sp.
AGCCACTTAGCCGAGCACAAGCTCAAAGACGTGCGAGAGAAGTTGGCTGATCTGGCGAGCATGGAGTCTGTGCTGTCCGAGCTTGTGTGCGCCTGCCACGCGCGGAAGGGGAACGTGTCTTGCCCGCTGATTGCGTCGCTACAAGGGGAGAAAGCCCTTTCCTACGCTGGCGCGGAGTAGTCGAGGATCACCAGTAACAGCGATCGAGGGGTCGATTCTATGGTTGCAACCAACAGGGAAAGACAGGCCGCGTTCAAGAGGAATATACGGGATGCCGGGCTCGAAGCGCGCTGGAACGAGCTGGATGCACTGGTTGAAGAAATCAATCTGCTCAAAGACAATCTGAAAAAGCGTGAACTTGAGCTCTTCCGGAAGCCCAAAATGGCCAGCACGGTCGCTCAGGAAGAGATATGCTATCTGCGAATAGCATATGCTCCTGGAACGGATTGGCGAGCTTCATGATCGCGGCCTGTATCCTTGGGTAAGCGGTAGTACCCGTGCGGAGATCATCCCCGCCCGGTTGAGAAACTGAGACCATGAGACTTGATGATGTCCGACACGGACGATAAGGAAGCCACGACGCTTTCCCGGCAACATGTTTCCGCCTACCTCCAGCACCTCGCGGCCGAGAGGCGGCTTTCTCCGAACACGCTTGAAAGTTACCAGAGGGATCTTCTTTTTTTGCTCCATGCGACTGAAGAAAGCAGGAAAGCACTGGCTGACGCAGTGGCCTCTGATGTGCGGGACGCGATCGTCAAGCTTAGGAAGAAAAGCCTGTCGCCGGCGAGCGTGGCCAGACACATATCGAGCTGGCGGGGATTCTATTCATACGCCATCCAGAGGTTCGGGTACCTGAACAACCCGTGTGTTGGGCAAAAAGGTCCGAAGGTAAAGCGAGCCCTTCCCAAGACGCTTTCACCCGATAGTTGCGCCCAGCTCCTCGATGGCAAGAAGGAACAGGATATTGACTCGAATGTCTTGCTGGCGCGTGACCACGCCATGTTCGAGCTGCTTTATTCATCGGGCTTGCGGGTGTCCGAACTGACGGGCATGGACTTCATCGACATTGATCTGAAAGCAGGAGAGGCGCGGGTTACCGGCAAGGGCAGCAAAACACGCGTGGTACCGGTAGGCAGGCAAGCGTGTAAAGCGATCAAGACCTGGTTAAGCTGGCGCCAGGCACTCCTTGGCGGTAACGATACTCCGGCATTGTTCCTCAGTCGCTGGGGGAGACGCCTTTCGGTGCGAAGCGTACAGATGCGTCTCGATCACTGGGTCTCGCAGTCCGGACTGGGGCAATCGGTACACCCGCACATGCTCCGCCACGCCTTTGCCAGCCATATGCTTCAATCGTCAGGTGATCTCCGGGCGGTCCAGGAGATGCTCGGCCACGCCAACATCACCACCACCCAGATCTATACCCACTTGGACTGGCAACACTTGGCGAAGGTATATGACTCGGCTCACCCCAGGGCCAAACGCGGGAAACCTGCGGTTGGCACCGAGAACACATAGCCATACGTCGCCGCAATTGCAAAAATGCAATAAAGTAGTTACGTGAAAACGTTGTGTTAGCTTTCGAGGTGACATCATGCCCATCACGACCCTATCGAGCCGCAAGTTAAACCAGGACTCCAGCCGGGCCAAGAAGACAGCGGAGCATGGCCCGGTATTTATCACGGATGGCAGCAAGCCCACACATGTGCTGCTGTGCATCGAGGAGTACCTGCGGATAACGGGTGGCCATCAGAAGATTGCCGATCTGCTGGCGATGCCGGGCATCGAAGACGTTGAATTCGAGATTCCGCAACTACGCGATCTCGCTAGGCTGGCTCATGCCGCAACGCATCCGCGAGCAGATGATGCGGCAGCTGGGGGAGGGTGGTAAGCCTTCCTGAGAGACATCGCAGGAAAACGGTAATACGGAGAAGAATATGAAAACTCAAACCCGCCGAATTCTGTTCCCGCTTGCGTGCGCGGCGCTGGGCATGCTTGCCGGTGCCGGTTTTGGCATGGACAAAGGCATCGCGGCGAGTGCGGCCTTCTTCGGCTTTGTAGGCTTCGGCCTGGGCTACGCCCTGCATGACTTCAACTGGAAACGCAACCGCAAAACTGCCTTGGCTCTGCTGATGGCCTTCCTGACGCCAATCATCGGATTTGCCTGGTTGATGGCTCCCCAGGTATTCGGCCAGGCAGGCATTACGCCCGCCAGCTTGGCGCATGTTGCCGCGATCGCACTGACTGTCGGCCCGACCATCGGCGGTCTGCTCGCGCTCGTCGTCTATGCTGCTGCAAATACCTTCGGTCTGATCGACGAGGCGCGGGGCTGGCCTGCCGGCGGTGTGATGGGGGACAATTATCGGGAGAGAGCGGAACCGACTGAATGCCTTTTTGATCATCAGCACGATCCTGTTTTCAACGATTTCCCGACAAACATACATCACTCGACCAGCAACTAATAACGAGTTGGGCCCAAGGAAAGTAGCGTGACACTTACCAACATGGTGGCGCTATTCGGTGCCATGCCTGTGCTGGCGACAGTTCCGAGCGTTAGCGTTCTGGCGGCTTGGCAAGATCGGCGTCTTCCGGCTTCGTCCAGGGTGCGTTTAAGGCCATTGGAATCGTGGCCGGGGATCTGCTGCGATATTTGGTCTTGCGCTTCTTGTTGAAGTGATGGGCAACGTTCTTATTGGTCAATTACCTTGGTGGTGCCTACCTGATCTGGCTGGGCATCGTTCTCTGGAGACCATGACCAAGATCAAGTGAAACTGAAATCAGATTTCATTGATCTGGCCGCAATGTCCTACCTCGACATCGGGGCGGTCGTGGCAATTCGGCTGAGCCTTGTCGTTATATTTCACAGCAGCGACCGGGTGGCGGCATGGAGCCAACCACCCGGAGCGCTTTTAGTTACGCCCAGCGATCACCCCGCCATCGACGTCCCAAATTGCGCCAGTCACCCAGCTGGCATCGTCACTGAGCAGGAAGATGATGGCTTTTGCAACGTCTTCAGGTGTGCCAATCCGACCAATCGGATGAAAGCTGTTAAATGTGGCAAGTACTTCGTCGATTTTACTTGGGTCAATGAATGCTTCGTAAATAGGTGTTTTCACCACAGCTGGTGAAACCGCATTTACACGAATGCTATAGTCGGCCAGCTCCATCGCCATATGCTGCGTGAGCGCGTGCAACCCGGCCTTCGCCATCGAATATGCAGAGGACGGTGTCGCCTTGATCGCCTGTTTTGCCCACATTGACCCAATATGCACAATCGAGCCGCCGCCGTTCCCCGCCATGTTTTTTGCCACCGCCTGGGAAATGAAGAATATGGCGCGGTTCAGATTGAGATAGGCGTCATAGTCGCTGTGGCCATGCTCGAGGAATGGCGTCGGCTTGAAATAGCCCGCCGCATTCACCAAATATTTGATGTGGCAACCTTGACTCTCGGCAAAGGCAACGATGCGCTGCACACCATCGGGTTCATGTAAGTTGGCTTGAATAGTTTCAACATTGCCCAAAGCAGCAAGCTCACGCTTGGCCACATCCAACTTCTCGGATTTATTGCCCACAACCACAGTTTTGATTCCGCGCTTCACCAGAAGTCTCGCCGTGGCAAGGCCCATGCCGCTGGAGCCGCCTACAATCAGGGCCAAGGGTTGTACCGTGTTTTCCATCAGACCACCTCTTATCGAAAGTTAAGGAGGTCGCAGCTTAGAAAATTCAGCTGCTCTCTGGAAAGCGGGTACAAATCAGTGAGTCAGATACTAATCGGTACAAATTGATGAGCAATCAGGACAAATTATTTTCCAGAAAATCCGCTCCCGAGAGGAGTGCGCGCATGGTTGAGACCATCTATGGTTGCAAATGGTCGCTTACCGTCTACCAGCTTCTGGCAATCGATACACCTACCGCAAAGCTGCACTCTCCCCATCGCATTTTGCGATGGGCATTGCAGAATGCAATGCCTCTTCTGTCAGGCTCGACAGAAAAACCCCTTTTCCTTCAATGCCATGGAGTTTGCATCGAAGTGGCACGCCTCATGCAGTGGGTTAGTCGGTTTCGACCGATCGAACCATACAGAGGAGACTTCAATGAAACGTAACCTGACGGTAAAGGGGATGGCCGCCCTCGCGCTTGCGCTCGCTGCGCCCGTTGCAATGGGCGAGGTCAGCGTGGAGGAATACCGCGCCATGCTTGCAGACAAGGACGCCAACCCGGGCTTTCTGGTGATCGACCAGGGCGAGGTGCTATATAAGACCAAGCGCGGCCCCAAGAATGCCAGCCTGGAAAAGTGCGACTTCGGCCTGGGTCCCGGGAAGCTCAAGGGCGCCTACGCCCAGTTGCCGCGCTACTTCAAAGACACCAAGCGGGTGCAGGATATTGAGTCGCGTCTGCTGACCTGCACGGTGACCCTGCAGGGCTTCGACGAGGCGGAAATCAAGAAGAAGACCTTCGCCGACCAGCGCTACAACGAGACCAATACGGATATCGAAATGCTGGCGGCCTACGTGGCGTACCAGAGCAACGGCATGAGAATCAACCCGCCGCTCAAGCATCCGGCCGAGAAGGAAGCCCGGAAAGTCGGCGAGGCCTATTTCTGGAACCGCCACGGCCCGATGGATTTTTCCTGTGCAACCTGCCATGCCGAGGACGGCAAGCGTGTCCGCCTGCAAAACCTGGTGAACGTTTACAACAAGAAAGACATCCAGGCGACGATGTCGACCTGGCCGACCTACCGCGTATCGCACGGGGTGGCGCGCAACATGCAGCACCGCATGTGGGACTGCCACTGGCAAATGCGTACGCCGGATATCGAATTCGGCTCGCCGGCGACGACCGCGCTGATTTCCTTTCTCACACACCAAGCCAAGGGCGGCACGTATGACCTGCCCGGCATGAAGCGTTAATCGGAGGCCACAACATGAAGAACCGTACCCTGATTCTCTCCGCGCTTTTGGCGGGCGCATTCGGCACCGTGCACGCAGCCGAGGACTTGAGCGCCAAGGTCGAAAAACTGGTCGCCAGCAGCTTCAAGCCGGGCGAAGGCCAGGATATGTCGCGCCTGGTGCAGGACGAGACGCAAAAGCTCTGCTCGAAGTACCGCAACAACCCGCCCGCAAAGGACGCTGATGCCCTCAACAAGCGCGAACGCGCCACCATCAAGTACCCCGATGGCAACAAACTGATGGGCGACTGGAAAAACGGCGAAAAGCTCGCGAAAGGCGGCTTCGGCATGCGCATCGGGGCGATCGAACCCGACCCGACGGCCAAGCAGAAAGGTGGCAATGGCGGCAACTGCTATGCCTGCCATGCACTCGATCCCAAGGAAGTCGCTGCGGGCAACATCGGTCCCAGCCTCACCGGGTATGGCGCGCTGCGCGGCGCGAGCGATGACATCGTGACCTACACCTACGACAAGCTCTATAACGCGCAGGCGACGGTGGCCTGTTCCAGCATGCCCCGGATGGGACACAACGGCATCCTGACGCCGCAACAGGTGGCAGACATCACCGCCTATCTGGTCTCGCCGGAGTCGCCGCTGAACCAGAAATAACCGACGCCATCCAGCCGCAGCTCGCATCGGGATGCGGCCGACTTTCATTTTTTGAGGATCTGTTTCAATGAACGCACTTCGTAGAAACGTACTGAAAAGCGCCGCCGGTGCTGGTACCGTGGCCGTGGCCGTGGCAGCCGGCCTGTTGAAACCCACCTTGGCCATGGCTGGTGCACCACGTAGCGCCTTTGAGGCCAAGAACGTCGGTGACGCGCTGAAAGGCATGGGCGCAACGGCAGCAGCCGATTCCAAGGACATCACCATCAAGGCTCCGGACATCGCTGAAAACGGCGCCGTCGTGCCGGTGGAAGTGACCAGTGGAATCGCAGGCACCACCTCAATCGCCATCATCGCCGAAAAGAACGCAACGCCGCTGGTTGCTGACTTCGACCTGATGGGCGGCGCCCAGGGCTTTATCTCCACCCGGATCAAAATGGGTCAAACCTCCCTGGTTCGCGCTGTAGTTTCGGCCGGCGGCAAATCCTACACGGCCACCAAAGAAGTCAAAGTGACCATTGGTGGTTGCGGCGGTTAATTGCCGCCCTGCCAATGTCCAATATATTTTGATCTGATAATTTTTTTGAAAGGAAAGCCAAATGGCTGAACCGATGCGTATCCGTGCCACGATGGCCGGCGATGTTGCCGATGTCAAAGTGCTGATGAACCATGCCATGGAAACTGGTCTGCGTAAGGACGCCAAGACAGGGCAACTGGTGCCCGCCCACTACATTACCGAAGTGACCGCCAGCGTCAACGGAACCAAAGTGCTGGATGCCGGCATGAGCGGCGGCATTTCCAAGAACCCCTACCTGGGATTCAAGGTTAAAGGCCCCAAGGCGGGTGACAAGGTCGTCGTCAACTGGGTTGACAACAAAGGCGACAAGAACACTGCCGAAGCCACCATCGGCTAAGACGGTTGCTAAAAAGTCAAGAAGCCGTGAATTCGCACGGGCTTGGATGGCCCTGTCTTCGGATCGCATGGTTATGCAGCGTTCGCAATGATCCACTTCTCCTCCCCACCCGGCTTGACCAGGTGCCGGGTGACTCCTGATGCCGCCCCTCGGGGCGGTTTTTTTATAGGGGCGATTCTGTAACAGGCTCTTGCGGCGCCTGACAACAGCTTGCATTGGTATGATCCGAAAGTGTCTAAATTTCGCACAACACGACAAGTGAGCCCGCCCGACATGCATCTGAATCGCCATCAGGGTATTCGGCCCTGACTATGGATCGTCGCCATTTCCTGGCCGCTCTGGCATTGACTCCCGTTGCAGCCTGGTCTGCGCCGAGCCCTGCCGTGTTTGTCGTGCATCCTTACGATACGCCCAGCCGCCTGTATACCCGTTACCGGCCGCTGACCCTCTATCTCGGCGGGGTGCTGGGCCGGCCTTTGCGGCTCGTCATCGCCCGAACCTACGACGAGCAGATCGAGATGATCGCAAGCGGTCGCGCCGATTACGCATACCTCGGCCCGACTCCCTACGTCCGAGCGCGCAATCGCGCGCCGGTGGAAATTCTGGCGGGCGAGGCGGAAGGCAATCAGGCGTTCTATCAGAGCGCACTGGTCGTTCGAACCGACAGCCGCATCCAGCAGGTTGCCCATCTGGTTGGCAAACGCGTCGCGCTTGGTGCCGAGATCTCCATGTCAAGCGCGGTTGCGCCCAAGCAGATGCTCGCCCAAGCTGGGATCCGGCGTTCCGACCTCGCCGATGTCGTCCATCTGGACCGCCATGAACGCGTTGCGCTGGCCGTGCTGCATGGCGATTTCGACGCCGGCGGGCTGCGGCTGGACATTGCCAAAACCTATTTGCCGCGCGGCCTGCGTATTCTGGCCACCTCGCAGCCGCTGCCTCCGCACGTCATTGCAGCCTCGCCCAAGGTTGCTCCCGAGGA
Source organism: Thiobacillus sp. (assembly GCA_020057245.1). Taxonomy (GTDB): domain Bacteria; phylum Pseudomonadota; class Gammaproteobacteria; order Burkholderiales; family Thiobacillaceae; genus Thiobacillus. The sequence goes on from JAGVGD010000157.1 coordinate 7,445, forward strand.
TGCGAGGCGTGTTCGCCTGGCGTTGCTTCACCCAGACACCATTGGCCGCGATGCGCTCACGGCACTGGGGCCAGCCGTTTCCTTTGTCGAGGTGGAAGACGCGCACTATGCCGTCGTGCGGCGCATGGAACGCGCCCTGGAGAACTGGTGAACCGGCGCTCGCTTGCATTCAGGCTCACGGTCATCCTGGCCGTCGCCTGGTTTGCGTTGTTCTTAGTGCTGGGCGTAGTAATCTGGCAATCCACCCAGCGCCTGATTCTGGAGGCGCAGGCCGACAAGGCCCGCGCGCTCGCCACCCAACTCGCCACGATCTCACTGGACGCGGTGCTGCTGCGTGACTACGGTACATTGGAGCGCTATCTGGCTGACTTGTCAGGCGCGGTGGCCTACGCGGAAGTCCGTCGTGCAGACGGCCAGGTGCTGGGTCAGACCGGGCAGCACCTCCCCGGAGTTGAGTTGCTGCGGGTGCCGATGCTCGCCGCCGGCGAACAGGTGGGTGAAGTGCTGGCCCAATACGATCCCCAGCCTGCCCATCGCGCTGCCTGGCAGTTGGCGGGATTGATGGCGCTGGCGCTGACCGTGTTTTCCGGGCTCACCTTCTGGGCCCTGCGCAGGCTGCTGTTGAGTCGCCTGGTGGCGCCGGTGGCGGCGCTGATCGAGCAGGCCGACCCCGAGCGCACGGTGATGCCGATGGCGGCTGACGCACCAACCGAAGTGGCCGATCTGGCCGCCGCCATTGGCGGCTTGCGCGAGCGCATCAGCCGACATATCGCCGAAGCCGAGGAGGCTGCCCATGCCCGCAACGAGGCCTTGCGCAGGCTGTGTTCCGAGCAGCGCCTGGCTGCGGTCGGCCAACTGGCCGGCGAGATGGCTCACGAGCTCAACACGCCCTTGTCGAACATCCTGGGCTACGCGCAGAGTGCGCTTCCCGCTGCGATCGATGCCGAGCAGCGCGATGCGCTAATGACGATCGAGGCTCAGGCGCGGCGGGCAGGGCAGATCGTGCGCGACATGCTCACGGCCGCCCGTGCGCCAGCCCCCAGCCTGCAGGTCATCGATCTCGAAACGATCTGCGCCGCTTTCGTGCGGCTGGTCACGCCGCTGGCGCGCAAGCAGGGGGCTGTCATCACCCTTGAGTCGACAGGCCCGGTCCCGGTGCGCGGCGATGCATCGAGGGTCGAACAGATCCTGTTCAACCTGGTTTTCAATGCCGTGCAGGCTGGCGCGAGCGAGGTTCGCCTGACACCGTCGGTCGCGGGTACCCCGGAGCTAGTTGTTTCGGACAACGGCCCGGGCCTTCCCGAGGTGGTGCGCACACGGCTGTTTGAGCCTTTCGTCACCACCAAGCCTGCGGGACAGGGCACGGGACTGGGACTGGCCATCAGCCAGCGCCTCGCGCGCGAGATGGGGGCCGAACTCGAATGGGTCGAACCCGCGCGCGGCGCCTGTTTCCGCCTAGTCTTCCCGCCGCTCGCCGAGGAGTCCGCGCCATGACATTTAGCCTTCTTATTACCGAGGACGATGTCGTCCAAGCCAAACTGCTCGCCAAGCTAGCGACTGAAGCGGGCTTCGATACCCAACTCCTGCAGGATGGAGCCGCGGCGCTGAACGAACTGCGAGTGAATCCGCCGGATGCACTGTTTACCGACCTGCGTCTGCCGGGTGCTGATGGTCTCGCCCTGATTGCCGCCGCACGCGAGATGGACGCCGCCATGCCGGTGATCCTGGCGACCGGCTTTGCGACCGCGCACAACACTGTCGAGGCCTTCCATCTTGGGGTGACCGACGTGTTGCTGAAACCGCTTGAGCTCGACACGGTGCGGCTCACGCTCAAACGCCTGCACGCCAGTCTGGCCCAGCGTCGCCGCATCGATCAACTTGCCGCCCAGGTCGCGGTTCACTCCTCCCCGCCGCTGATGGACAGCCGCGCCCTGGCGATGAAGCAATGTCTGCAGCTGGCGGCACAGGTGGCCGCCACCGAGTTGCCCGTGCTGCTCGAAGGCGAAACCGGTTCCGGCAAGGGCGTGCTGGCGGCGTATGTCCATAGCCTGTCCCGGCGCCGAGATGGCCCCTTTCTCACCCTCAACTGTGGGGCGCTTCCGCCTAGCCTGCTGGAGTCGGAATTGTTCGGCTTCGAAAAGGGCGCATTCTCCGGCGCCAACGCGCGCAAGCCGGGCCTGCTGGAACTGGCGCATGGCGGCACGCTGTTCCTCGACGAGATCAACAGCACCAGCCTGGATGCCCAGACCCGCCTGCTGCAGTTCATCCAAAACAGGCAGTTGATGCGTCTGGGCGGCGTCAAGACGATCAGCGTCGACGTGCGTCTGATCCTGGCAGCCAACCGTCCGCTGAAGGACGAGGTGATTGCGGGCCGCTTCCGCCAGGACCTCTACTTCCGTGTCCAGGTGTTCCCCATCCCGGTTCCGCCCTTGCGCAAACGGCGGGAGGATATTCCAAACCTGGCGGAATACTTCCTGGCACGCCATGGCCGCGCACTCAATCCCAATGTCCATGGCATTGCGCAGGATGCGCTCGACCGCCTGTTGAAATACGACTGGCCGGGCAACGTCCGGGAACTCGAGGGCGCGATTCAGCGCAGTCTGGTCCTGGCGTCGGGCGATACCATCACGTTATCCGACCTCCCCGCTGACATGCGCCCCGCCCTTGAGGGGCTCAACGCAGCCCCGTGGCCGACAGACTCGACGCTGGAGGAGGTGGAGACGTTCTGGATACGTCAGGTACTCGAGCGCTGTGGTGGCAATCGCACCCAGGCTGCGCGCCAATTGGGAATCGATCCTTCCACCTTGTGGCGCAAGCTCAAGGAACCGGACGCTTGAATACCTAAGCCTCCTCGTCTGGTATTTCTGACGGCAGCTCACGTGAACGACCGGTCTTGCGAATACAGCGGACGAAGTAGGTTAAAAGAGCAGCGTCGCCTTTGGCCGACGACGACCCGCCTGTCTGAGAGAGCCTCCCTCCGTCGCTTCTATGGCCAAAGCGGTCGCACGAAGTGAACCCACGGAACGCAGGGTGGGGCAACCCCCTGGTTACAGTGTTTGCAGGCAGGGGTTTTTTGCTGCAAGGTCCATGTTATAAGAAATTATATGTTATATTTTTCTATAACATATGAAAAAGCGCATGGACCAACGTAACGACAGCCCGCAACAACGCCTTACCCTTCTGGAGCTTTTGCTGGTTTGGGAAGGGCGCATTTACCGTTCGCGGGTATGCGAGCTGTTTGGCATTGGTTTGCCACGGGCCAGCCAATGGATCAAGGAAATCCGCGACCTGAACCCAACCTGGATGCAATGGGACAGCAAGTCCAGGAGCTACTTCGCTACGCCAGATTTCTACAAGCGGTACACCAAGGCCTCTCAGGCAGACATTTCCGAATCGCTTTCCCGTTACCTGTCCATGGTCGGGCTTCCCTATGCGTCGGCCATGGAAGATGGCAGTTCGGTGGCCTGGTCGGCGACGCCAAGCATCACCGCCCCGGCACCCAAGACATTCGCCAGCCTCGGAAATTCGATCAGACAGGCAAAAGCCGTCGAAATCGAATACATGTCGATGAGCGAACCGGCTCCGCATCGCCGCACGATCTATCCGCACAGCCTGGTTCTCGCCGGCCGCAGGTGGCATGTGCGCGCCTACAGCGAGGCCCATCAGGAATTCCGGGATTACGCACTGGGGCGGATCCTCGAAGTGAAGCCTTTGGCGCGTCTCGCGGATCGCACCCGATTCGATGACCCCGACTGGAACACCAAGGTCAAGGTTCGCCTGGTCGCCCACCCTGAACTCTCTCCTGCGCAGGCCAGAGTGATCCAGGCCGAATACTTCAATGGGACAGCGAGCCGCGTGGAAACCTGCCGCGCGGCTCTGGTCCCCTATTTCATTCTGGACATACACGCCGCGATGGACACAAAGATCCAGCACGCGCCCGAGTATCTGATCACCGTTGAAAACGCACGGGAGGTGTCCAAGTGGCTTTTCAACCGCTAGGCGCTGGCGGCGCTGCTGCCTCCCTTCTGTTTACGCGGCTGCCCGAGCGGCTATTCGCGCCGCTGGCCTCGCCCAACAAGCAGACCTACTGGGGAATCCTGTGCGCGATTTACGACAGGCGCTTCGGCCCGGATGCCCCCTTGCCGCCCAGCCACGGATTCACGACGCGGGACATCACCCAGGACATCGAGGCCGAGCTCGTCATCCACGATTCCTGGATCGACGAGGACGGCGCCACGCCCGAAACACCCCTCAATATCCGAGCCATCACTATCTTCAATCGGCTGCATGATTGTGGCTGGCTGCGGCTGGACCGCCATGGTGTCGACAAGCGGGTTTCCATGACCCCCACAGTCAACCAGTTCCTGGGGCAGCTCATCAATTTCGCGGAGACCGGACCGATCTACGTGGCGGGCAAGATTCGGTCCATCGAAGCCAACCTGAAGCTGGTGATGGATGGGGCCGGCGGCGACTCGCTTTCCGAGGCGGCAGACCAGGCGCGACACCTGCTCGAACACATCCGTAATACCGGCACGAACGTCCGCGACCTGATGAGCTCGCTCGGGGCGGAAGAAACCACCGCCCAGTACGTTCGCGGGTTCTTCAGCGGCTTTATCGAGCAGGTGTTCATCGGGGACTACAAGGAACTCAGGACACGCGAGCACCCGCTGTCGCGGCGCCCGCAAATCCTCCACTGGGCCGATGAACTGCATGGTTCCGAGCAGAATCGCGAGCGCCTGATCACCTGGTACGAAACCCGGCGCTTCCAGGGCGACCGCGCCCGCGCCGAGCGCATGTTTGAGCGCGACGTGCAGAAATTGCGCGACATCCAGCGGATCGACGACTACCTGGAGCGGCTGGATGACGAGATCCGCCGGGCAAACCGCCGGGCGCTGGCCTATCTGGATTACCGGCTGCGCTCCCTGCGTCCCATCGATGAGGTCGTCGATGCGGCGATCGTCCGGGTCATGGACAGTAAAACGGACGTTCACGACAGCCCGTTCCCGCCGGGCGACATGGTCAGCCCCGCCAATCTCGCCGAACCACGCCGACAGGAGGCACGGGAGAAGGCCACGCAACTAAGGGAGACCATCCCGACCGAGGAAGACATCGCACGGGCAAAACTCCGGGCGCTCGCACGCAATGTTCGGATGGTTAACGCCCCCAAACTCGTCGAGTTCGTGTCGCGTCAGCTTTCAGGCCGCCCTGTCGTCGCCAGCGAAGAACTCCAGATCAGCAGCGTCGCGGATGTGCGTGCCTATCAGACCTTGCTGGTGCTCGGTGCCGCCATGGATAGCGGATCGCCTGATTTGCAGCGGGAGGCCTTAGCCATGATGCGCGGCTTCCGGGTACGTCGCACCGGCGACAAGGAAGCAGAAAACAAGTGGATCACTGGCGTTCCATTCCGGATCGAGAGAGCGAAAAAACCGGCAGCTACAAAAGGAGAGGCGACATGAGCCAGTATTGGGAAAACATCGCGGCGAAGACCGACCGGCAATACGTGGCCGAGGAGTTCGAATCGACCGCCAGCCGTCTGCTCGCAGAACAGGTTCTGTACTACGCGGACCGGCACAGCCGCATGGCATACGGCATGATCGAGCGGTTCGAGCGCGAATTCAAGCACGTCCTCTCCCAGGTTGGCGTCGGTCTGACCGTGAACCGGCAGCTCCGCTATGCGTGCGCGATTCCGGACAACGGCAGGGCGGGCACGGCCAATACTGCACAAACGCTGCTCGCCCTTGTGCTCCGGAAGATCTACGACGAACAGGCCCGGACCGGGCAGCTGAACGATGACGGCGAAGTGATCTGCGATGCGGTCGAGCTTGAGGAGAAGTATCGCCTCTCCACGGCGGGAAAGCGTGAGCTGCCGGGCCGTGGAGAACTGGACGGTCTGGTGCGAACGCTCCGGCGCTGGGGCATCGTGCGAAAGGTCGAGGAACATGAGTTTCCCGAGACGGTTGCCAGTGACATTCAGCCCTACGTGCTGGCCATACGTCCGGCCATCGTGGATCTGCTGGGCGAGACCGCGATCACCCGGCTGGCCCAATTCACTCAGTCCTACGAACCCGCAGGGGAGACTGTCGAGGACGGCGACGGTCAAGGACCGGAGCAGCCGGAGGAAGAAGAAGCATGAAATATCTGGAAAGCATCAACCTGGTGCAGTTCTTTCTGTATGAACGAGAGCATGTCCGCATTGCCGAGATCACCGGGTTGTTCGGGGCAAACGGTAGCGGAAAGAGCTCGTTCCTCGACGCCGTCCAGATCGCCATGTTCGGCGCAAACAGCCGGCTCATGGCGCTGAACGCCCAGGCCGACGAGAACAAGACGACACGGTCGATTCGGAGCTATTGTCTCGGCCAGTACGGCGGCATGCCCGATGACCGGGTGCGGCCGAACTCGAACACCTATATCACCCTCGTTTGGCGCGACTCGGAAACCAACAAGCCCGTCTCGATGGGGGTGTGCATCTATGCCTCCAAGGACCGCGAGCAACACGACGTGCTGGGCCGCTATCTCCTCCCGGATGTCGAGTTGACGCTGGGCGACCATCTTGAGACGGTCGACGGCAAGGAAAAGCCGCGGGAATGGGCCGCCTTCAAGCAGCAGCTGCTGCAGCGATCCAAAGTTTCCGGCGAGGAATGCGTGTTCCAGGAGGCCGATCGCTACATTCGCGCTTGCCTGCTCGAATTGCGCGGATCGGGCGGTGCGCCGTCGTACGAGGCATTTATCCGCGCGTTCCGTTTCGCGCTGCGGATGCGCTTCGACAAGACCGTGGACGAGATCGTCCGCAACGACGTGCTCGAGTCCCGGCCGACGAACATCAAGAAGTTCAAGGAGGTCACCGAGTCCTTCCGGCGCCTGGCCGAGATGGTGGCCAATGTCGAGCAGAAGATCGTCGATGGCACCGCGGTCCACGACGCCTTCGACAATGCAGCCAAGGCCTCGAGAAGAGCCGTCACCTGGAAGGCGCTGGGCCTGGACGCGGCGCGCGAACATGCCAACCAGGTTCACGAGCAATGCCAGAGTGACCTGAACAACGCCCTTGCGACGTTTGAGGCTGCTGACAAGGCCTTCCGTGGCTTGAAGGAAGATCAGGAAGCAGCCGACAAAAAAGCGGCGCATTACCGGGGGCTACGCGAACAGCATGGCTCGCATGCCGATTACGCCGGTCTGGAAGGCCAGATCAGCGAGCATCGCGACAGGGCGGCGCGCAATACAAGGGACATCTTCGACCAGCTGTCCCAATTCCGTATGCTCCTGAAAAAAGCGGTGGACGCCGGCGTGCTGGAGGAAGATGCCACGCGCACCCTGCTCAATGAATCGCAGAAACTGGCAGCCTTGCTCGAACACTTCGATCAAGCCAACTGGGCTGAAATCGAAGCGCACCTTGGAACTGCGGTTCAGGCAGCGCAAAAAGCCATGCAGGCACTGACCGAAATCACCAGCACGCTGACGGGTCAACTGAAAACAGCCAACGTTGACCTCGATCTCGCCAAAGAATCACTCGAACGGGTCAGTCAAGGGAAGATGCCGCTCAGCCCGAACGTCGAAACCCTAATGCGGGAGCTGAGGGACGAAGGCATCAATCCGGTGGCGGTGTGCGATGTCGTCCGAATCACGAAGAAGGAATGGCAGCCGGCAATCGAGGCCTACCTGGCAAGCAACCTGCAGGCGCTGCTCGTGTCGGAACACGAAGAGCGGCGGGCATTCGAGGTCTATCGAGGCCTGCCGGAAAAGCGCGCCGTCTACGGCGCCAAGATCGTCATGGAAAGCCAGCAGCAGGTCGGCCGGCATCCAGAAGACGGTTCCGTCGCCGAACTGATTGAAGGCACCGACCCGGCGGCCGTGGCCTACCTACGAGGGCTGTTTGGGGACATGGTGTGCGCCACGACTACCGCTCAGGCCATGGAGCGTGGCAAACGCACCCTGACGCAGGACGGAATGCTGGTCGGCAAAGGCACCATCGAACGCCTGAAGCCCGTCAGGGAGGGAGATCTTCGCATCGGGCGCGACGGCGGCGGCCAGCACCTTGAAGCAGCCAAAGCGCGGCTCGCCGCCTGCACAACGGCGGTGTCGAAGCTCACGGCCCAGAAGCAGAGGCTCGAAGCGCTTGCCACGGTGTTGCGCAACATTCCGCAGGAAGATCAGGTCCAGATGTACCTGAAGCGCTTCTGGGACGAAGCGGAATCGGCCGAAGTCACCGCTTCCGCGCTCCAGGGCAAGCTGCAGGGTGCAGCCGACAAGGAGTACGTGGAACTCGGTGAGAAGGAGAAGGAGTGGTCAAAAAAGGCCAGACAACTGAGTGCTGACGTCACTGACGCAAACGGCAGGCGGGGCGTTGCCGAAAACGCATGTGGCGAGCGCCAGAAGAACGTTGACACAGCCTCTGCCAGGCTCACGGTTGCCAGCGAGGCCGCCGAGGAAGCCCGCAAGGATCCGGAGTACGACGCCGATTACGCGTCGTCCCACTGGGATGTCGTTCTGGAGAAGCACGGCGAGAACTACGAGGGCATGGCGGCCTACTGCAAAACGAAAGAAACTGAAGCTCTCAAGAAGGTCGAGCACGAAGTCACCACGGGGAGCCGTCTGCTGGGTGAATTCTTATCCAAATATCGGGAGCAGGCTGGCGAGCAAGTCCTGGGAGACTGGCGTAAGGGGCAGGCCTGGATAGCCGACATCCTCAAGCGTCTGCGGGACACCGAACTGCTCCACTACAAGGAGCAGATGGAGAACGCCTACAAGGTTTCGCAGGAGACGTTCAGGAACGACGTTGCCCTGGCGCTGAACCAGAACATCGAGGCGCTGGACCTGACCATGAACCAATTGAATGGGGTGTTGAAGGAGTGCCCGGCCTTCACCAACGGCGAACGTTATCAGTTCAAGCGCGCCATCCGCCCCCACTTCAAGCAACTGCTCGAGTTCGTCAAGAACATCGCATCGTTCGGGCCGCAGGAAGACCTGCTCGGCGGGGCCGGCGAGATCCCCGCCCAGTTCAAGGAGCTGCTGGAAGACAAAATTGCGCCGGGGGCCGGAAGCATCAAAAGCCCGCTGGACGACTACCGGGAGTTCTACGAATTCGACGTCGAGATTATTCGGGATGACCCGCTGACGGCCAAACCCAAGGTCGTTGGCCAACTGAGCAAGCGCCTCGGGCCGGGATCCGGCGGCGAGCACCGCGCGCCGCTGTACGTGATCGCCGGCGCCGCGCTGGCATCGGCCTATCGCCTCGACCGCGGCAACCGCGATGGCATCAGGCTGATCCTGCTGGACGAAGCCTTCAACAAGATGGATCCGACAAACATCACCGCCACCATGCGCTATCTGCAGGATCTGGGGCTGCAGGTGTTCATGGCCAGCCCTGGCGAGAACCTCGGCGTGCTCAATGCCTTCCTGCACCGTTACTACGACATCTCGAAAGACTCCCTGCGCAATGTGATTTTTATTGACGGGCACGATGTCACGGAAGAAACGCGGGAAATGTTCATGTCGGACGACCTGGACACATACCCCGAACTCATCGAGCAGGAGGTCAATCGCATGCGTGGGGCGGGAACGACTGCCGCCCAGCCGGTGTAGTCGCCCCATGGACACGAAGGCCCGCAACGCCCTTACAAAGCTGCTGGAAGCCGGAAATCGGGCGACAGCGGGTGTCCGCTCGACGCGGCCGGCGCTGACCCGGTCGCAACTGGCCGACTACCAGGCCACGCGCTCGCTGGCCGACAAGGAGGCATTCGAGGCGGCGATGAAGGCGGCTAGAGCCGAAGGCGCCGTGGCCCTCACTTGGGAAAAAGGCTTTGGCGAGGATGGATTCATCCAGCGCGTCGAATTGCTCGACCTCGATGCACTGGCGAAACTGCTTGGCGTGGAGACCGCCGCGATCCGCCTTGAAAAGGCGGCCGCGCAATTCGCCCCTCTGCTGCCGGATTTTCCGGTTCTGAACGACGTGTTGGCTCGCTGGGCCAGCCTGAAGAAGGTCCGCACCTTTGGCCCGGAGGACTCCCAGGACTGGATCGATGCTGCCCGCATCATCCGTTTCATGACCGCCGCCCGTGAAAACAGAACGGTTGACGAGCCGATCCGCGAAGTCAGCGCGCGATTGTTCAAGGACAGCAAGCGCATCGAAAAGCTAGCAGCGCCTGTCGATATCCTGCTGACGGGTGATGTGGATGCCGAGATCCGCGAGTCTGCCGATGTATGGCAGGAAATCGGGGTATTCCGTGAAGAGCAGCCGGTCCGAATGGCCGGGAAAATCGTGGTGGCGCGTACACGAGTAACGGAGTGCTTGGATGCGCCATACAGCGCATTTTCCGCATCATCTGTAACCGGGCTGGCCGGCATCCCGAAAATGGTGATGACCATAGAAAACCAGACCACTTTCCATAGCGAGGCAAAACGCCGCCATGATGAGGAAGTCTTGCTCATTTATACCGCCGGGATGCCTACCCCAGCATGGCGATCCATGTATGTTCGGCTGCTTGGCGGCTTGCCGCCAGGTGTGTCCGTCTATCACTGGGGCGATATTGACGAAGGCGGGTTCAGGATCGCCTACATATTGGCTCAGGATGCCAGATCAGCTGGGCATACCCTTCAACCGTGGATGATGCATCCAGACGACGTTCCAGAGGACCGACGCGTTAAAGCCAGACCGCACACACTAGAACGAATCCGGCGTTTTGCGAGTGCCGCAGGCTGGGGAACGTTGGGTGAGGAAATTGCAAAAGCAGGCTTTACTGCCGAACAGGAAGGACTACCCATCGTTGGGTTAGAGCAGCCCCAATAGCCACTAATCCGGGCCACAAAAACGCGTATCACAAAACACAAAACACTTCAGCAATCAATCAAAAATACTTTGTTTGAATTAACTGCTGTAAAGCCACGGCCGAGTCCATAGCATCACGGGCATTTCCACTTCTCGCGCAAAGAGTGCCCGTGGCTTCCATAGAAGAACCCAACAATCAGGATCATCCTGTCACGCTCTTCGCACACATTGCGGCACGATTCGAACAAATCGAACTGTCCCACTGGACGGCCGTTGTGTTTGCATGGCTTGCCGATTATGACGGGATCGATCGATGCTATTTTGAAGACGAAGAGGAATCCCCAGCCCATGAGGTGCTTCATTGCATCTCCGAACTGGAGCATGGGACTACAGACGACGAAGTAGCCCACGCGCTATCTCATCTTGAGTTCCTTACTTGGCGTGTCCGCCACCCCGAAACCACGGAGCGCTGGGATCCGCTCTCACTTTCCCTCAGTGATTTCATCGGCGGGGACTTATCGCCCAATTGCTGGAAATGGGAAGGGACTTTCCCGTCTTCACCCGTAATTGCCTCATGGCTCATCGAACAGCTCCCACACCGCTGATGTCCAGTGATTGGCTGCTCATTGCCGCTGGAGCCTTGGGAGTAGGCGGCGTATGGGTCGTTTGGCGTATTGCCCGCCACACCGAGCACGCGGCGTCCGACCATTCAACTCCATCCGGTAGCGATTCAAGGGCAGCCAACCATATTAAGGTTCTCCCTGGCAAAGCCGTCTTGGATCAACTCAACCTTCAAGCCTTGGTCGACGGATGTCGTGACCGCATGGGCTTCGACTACACCCTGTTCCACCAAGACTGCATGCCCGTCATCGAGCGGGCTGCGGAATGGACTCAACTGCTACCAGCCTCGGAATCGCACCATCACGCGCAGCCCGGTGGCCTCATGACCCATATGATGGAGTCGGCAGCACACGCGCTACGCTTCCGGCAGGGCTATCTGCTTCCGGTCGGAGCAGCCCCCGAGGAAATCCCGGCTCGCAAGCACCGCTGGACTTACGCGGTGTTCCTTGCCGCGCTACTGCATGACATTGGAAGGCCTATAGCCGATATCAACGTCCAAGTTCTCCGATCGAGAAAACCTTGTGGCAAGTGGCAGCCTCTTGCTGGCTCGATGCTGGATCAGGGGTTGACGCATTACACGTTGAATTTCGAGATCACGCGGGATTATGACCTGCACAAGAAACTGCCCATCGTGCTGTTCCAGCGGCTCGTTCCTTCCCATGTTCTCGCTTGGCTTGCCGATGACGTACAGCTCATGGGCGATTTGACGAGCTACCTTTCGGGGGACGATCAAGACAAGGGTGTGTTGCGAGAGATCGTCACACGCGCCGACTCCGAGTCGGTCAAGAACAACCTGATGCAGGGACCGCGCACTCGCTTTGCCTCCGCCCGGTCGGTGCCATTGATCGAACGCCTGATGCAAGCCTTGCGCCTGATGCTGGAAGAAGGGCGACTGAGCTTGAATAGGGCCGGGTCCCATGGTTGGGTTTACGATGGAAAAATCTGGTTCGTGTCCAAGCGGCTGGCCGACGAAGTACGCCAGTTCCTGACTGAACGCGAAAGCGGGGAGGGCATACCTGGCAAGGATAAAAACGATCGCCTTTTCGATACCTGGCAAGAGTACGGTGCCTTGATCCCCACCAGTGAGAACCGTGCTGTGTGGCAGGTCATGGTCAGTCTCGATGAAGGGTGGGAACAAAAGCTAACCGTGCTGTGCTTCTCGCTCGACAAACTGTTCCAGTCCCCGGTTCTTTACCCGGAAATCATGAGAGGCAAGATCATTGCCGGAAAACAGGAAGCCTCATACATCCAACCGCTCGATTCGGAATCCGAGCTAACTATTGGTTCCATGAGTGATTCTGGCGTTGAGCCAGCCACCAACCCATTAGAGGATCCGGCCAACCAGCTGTCGCTCGTCATACCGCAGCCAGATACTACCCCCTCACCGAACTCCGAAGACCCGCCGAAGCGAGCCAGCACGGCTCTCCCTCCCATTCGCCCGCCGGCACAGCCCAGAGCGGCCGCTCTATCTGAACCTGGGGGCGCGGCTGAGGACGCAGGCTTTCTCGATGAAGATGACGCCGCGATCAAACATTCACCAAGACCCAAGCCCCCTACTGCAGCAGCATTGAAGCCGGTTGCACCTGCAGGGCAGACAGCGGCCAGGCCCAAGCCTGGCTCGAAAAAGAAGGAACCCTCTGGTGCAGCCATGCGGTTCATGCGCTGGGTTCAGGAAGGCCTCTCGGAAGGCAGCATGCCGTACAACCGCGCGGACGCAATGATTCACTTCGTTGACGAAGGAATGATGCTGGTTTCCCCAGTGATCTTTCGCAAGTTCGCCGAACTGTTCGGGGAGGAGGGCGATGGCACGCCATCGGATCGAGCGGGGAGCAAGCTGGGGACCGGCATCCAGCGCCAGGTTACCAATGCTGGCTGGAATCTGGTTACCGGAGAGAAGAAGAGCAACATCCAGCGTTACATGGTGATCGGCGCCGATGGCGAGGGCAAGAAACTGATCTCTGGCGTGGTCATACTGGATCCTGTTCGATTCGTGAATCCACTTCCGCCGAATAATCCCTGCATTGTCAGGTTCGACAAACCCATCGAACACGTCTGACATGAGCTATCCCATCGAAAATCTATTCAGGCCCGCGGTCGAATACGTGCCGGTCTTTGCCTCATTGTCCGGTGCCATTCTCCTGATGAGCGCTCACGAGTGGTTTTTCCTGCCAAAGGAGCTGATCGTGACAGCCGCTGCCAGCATGGTCCTGCATGCCGGCGTGCGACTGAGACAGGGTATTCGGGTATCCCGATTTCAGCGCAACCTTACTAGACTGCCTAAGTACGTCATTCCTACCAGCGAAATTCCCGTATCGAAAAGCCGTCTTTTCCTCGGCCTTGGGTTCAAGTGGGATCAGCGCCATACCCAGCGCCTGGCGCTGGCGCGTGATCCCAAGAACCGTCGCTACATCACTCAATCCGGCCTGTATACCTGGGCGCGTCGCTTCGAATTCCGCCACGAAGGGCGCGGCGGCGCCTCGGGCTGGATGGCGCGACAGACCAGGAAGGAAGCCTGGTGGAATCCGGTTACGCCATTGCCGCCTGTCGGCGGCGATCCGATCATTCACGGCCTGGAGCCGGACGAAACGGAAATCAGCATGGATCTGGTCGAGCGGCCCGGTCACATGGTTGTGCTGGGCACCACACGGGTCGGCAAATCACGCCTCGCCGAGGTGCTCATCACACAGGACATTCGGCGAGGCGACGTGGTGATCGTATTCGACCCCAAGGGCGATGCCGGTCTGATGACCCGCTGCTACATCGAGGCGGCCATGGCCGGGCGCGAGTTCTTCATGTTTCACTTGGGCTACCCCGACCAGTCCGCACGTTACAACCCGATCGGTAATTTTGCCCGAACCACGGAGGTCAGCACCCGTATCGCTGGGCAGCTCCCGGGCGAAGGACAGTCTGCCGCGTTCAAGGAATTTGTCTGGCGCTTCGTGAACGTGATCGCACGCGCGCGCACCACCCTCGGTTACCGTCCGGATTACCGCATGATTTATGAGGATGCGGTCAATATCGATGCCTTGGCGCTGGAATACTTACGCTTCTGGCTTAACCGTGAACAGCCCGGCTGGAATGAGGCGGTTGATGCCATCGAGATGGATAAGACCCAGATTCAGCAGGCAATGAAATCCGGGCGGACGATGGATGCCATGAAAATCCTGCTGTTCGTCCGCGAAAATAATCTGCATGACCCGATAGCGGACGGCCTGGCATCCATCCTGTCGAACGACCGCAGCTATTTCGAGAAACTGGTGTCCAGTCTCTATCCCTTGCTGGAAAAACTCACCACCGGAAAAACCGCGCAGATACTGTCTCCGCAGTACGACGACCCGACTGATCCAAGGCCGATCTTCGACTGGATGAGCGTCATCGAACGCGGCGCAGTGGTCTACGTCGGGCTCGATTCGCTCTCTGATTACGAAGTGGCTGGCGCAGTGGGCAACGCCATGTTCGCCGACCTGACCTCGATCGCCGGCCAGACCTACAAGTTCGAGCAGGGCTACGGGCTGTCCACGGCCATCCCCAAGCGCAAACTGTCCATCCATGCGGACGAGTTCAACGAGTTGATCGGCGACGAATTCATCCCGCTTCTGAACAAGGCCGGCGGTGCGGGATTCCAAGTAGCGGTCTATACCCAGACCTGGGCCGACGTGGAAGCCAGAATTGGCAACAAGGCGAAGGCCTCACAGATTGGCGGCAACCTCAATACCCTGATCATGCTACGGGTCAAGAACAAGGAAACCGCCGAAACTCTCACCGACCAACTCCCGGATGTGCAGCTGGTCACCTCGATTCAGGCCAGTGCTGCCACGGACAGTTCAGATGATCGTGAGGTGTTGTCTTTCACTACACGGAACGAAGACCGGATCAGCACCCAGGAAGCCCCCATGTTGTCGCCGGCAGATCTGGTGCAGCTACCCAAAGGGCAGGCTTTTGCGCTTATCGAAGGTGGCCAGCTCTACAAAATCAGGCTCCCTCTGTTCGACCCCGACGAAGCGCACCCCATTCCTGCGTCGTTGGAAGACATTGCCGCGAGCATGCGACAGAAATACGACACGCACGGCACCGAGACGGAAAATCTGGTCGTTGAAGGGAAGGGCAGTGGCTTCTAGGAATTCCGGTCTCTACGACAGCAATGTGGCAGTCGCCTTTCTGTGGCCATTGAAATGGCTTTTTGGGGCGCTCTTGCTATATGTCATGCTTGGCCTGATCGCCCTCACCGCGGCTTTCCTGTTTGCCAAATATCAATGGATGGATCCTGTGCAAGCTGCCGACGCTTTGTTCCAGTCAGAAACAGCACGTGTCAAAAAGCTTGTAAGGCCTGGGAGCCACGCCGCCGGCCTTTCCACGCTGACTGAGCTGACCCAGCAGTGGACTTACTGGCTTTTTTTCAAGGCGACATCACTCCATGAAGCAACCTATGCCTATTTCTCTGGATATCAGGTCAACGAGGTTGACCGGATGTACCTCAGCCAGTTCGTTGCGCGCAATGCGCGGGAAATCTATCTGGCTATGAACGTGATTCAGATCTACGGGATCAGAATTGGCTTCGTGCTGGCTGCTACCCCTTTGTTTTTCCTGTTGTACGTCTTGGCTGGCGTAGACGGCCTGGCCGAGCGTTATATCCGCCGCGCGTGCGCAGGACGCGAATCGGCGGATCTTCACAAAATTGGACGCCTCTCGAAGCTGATGCTCTTTGCATCCGGGGTCACGCTGTATCTTTGCCTGCCTGTTGCAATGAGCCCGTTCTGGATCATTGCGCCGCTGGCGCTGGTTTTTACTGTGTCCACACGGGTTCAGTGGCAGTTTTACAAGAAGTATTTTTAAGTGAAAACAGGCTCCCAAACCCGCCACCTGTGCGTGTCGGTTTGGGTGGCGCCAGATGGGCGCTTCCTTTTATTCCATTACAGGTATAATGCATTCATGGTGCCACAAGACAAATCGCTCATCTGGGTCGGAGGGTGCAAAAAAGACTTGATGGCCCTTCCTGCCGATGTGCGGAAGTTCTTCGGTCACGCCCTTGACTTCGCGCAGCGGGGTGACCAGCACGACGCGGCGAAGGTGATGAAGGGATTCGGCGGGGCCGGTGTCCTTGAAGTGGTCGAAAGCGACATCGGCGGAACGTACCGCGCTGTCTATACCATCAAGTTCGAGGAGGCAGTGTTCGTCCTGCATTGCTTCCAGAAGAAGAGCAAAAGCGGGATCGCCACACCGAAAGAGGACATGGACATCATCCGCGCCAGGCTGAAGGTAGCCGAGGTGCTAGCGAAGGAGCTACGAAATGGCAAAACGAATCATTGATGGCATTGAGGTCGAAATGGGCTCGGGGAATGTCTTTGCCGATCTAGGTCTACCCGACGCCGACAAACTCAAAATTAAATCCGGTTTAGTGATTGAGGTCACCAAAGCCGTGCGCAAACTCGGGCTCACCCAAGATGAGGCGGCTCGTCGCATGGGCATCACACAGCCGAAGGTGTCCGGCATGCTGCGCGGCGACTTCTCCAATCTGTCCGAACGCAAGTTGATGGACTGCTTGAATCGGTTGGGCTACGACATCGAAATCAAGGTGAAGCCCGCAGCCGAACCCCTTGGTCATTTGGTGCTTGCTGTCGCTTGACCGCTGTACTGCGATCACCAGTAAAGCCTGTTGTGCTTGCCGGGCGGTTTGATTTTGAGTTCGTACTGTAAGCATGGCCCAACAGATGTAAGCGGAGATATTGACAAATTGAACGAATTTAGGTTTGATGGAGGCCTAGTAGGGTCAGGGATGTGGCCAGACGAGTCTACTTGAGCAGCGCGAACGCCCCTTAGGGGCTTTATCAAGACCCGATAATATGCACATAATGTATATTATGTTAAATAGTAAAAACATAAGGCACACACATTTTCCTATTTCCTCTGCTCTTCTTCCTCCCTTGCCTCAACCGAAAACTCCGGCTGCCGGATCGGCCCATGAACGCGAATGTTCGAGTTCATGGAAAACAAACCCGGTTTCTTCGGATGCGGCGTCAGCAGCACGTCGACGGTTTCGTCACGCAGATCGATGATGCCCGCGCCTTCGGTGCGCGTCTGATCCGTATCCAGCAGAATGGTCTTCGACTTCCCCAGGCCCTTCTCGAAATCGAATGCGACGACAGCGCTGTGAATGCCGATGGCCCGGTCTCCGGTGATCGAGAGACGTAGAATCTTGCCGCGGTTCAGGCCGAGTTTGGCGTCCAGCAGATTGGAGATTCCACCGCCTGCCATGGAGACTGCCATCGAGCCCGACGAACTGGCGAGAATCTTCGCGACCGAATCGCCCCGCCCCTTCAGGTCGAAGTGCCCTTCGATCTGCCCAGTGCTCTCCGCTCCTTTCGGTAGCCTGCCGAGCAGTTTTTCGATCCGCATGTTCTGAAAATCGACTTTCGCGTGCGATGACAGCGCTTTCTGGCGTCCGTCGAAGGTGAACAGTCCCACCACATGGCCGCCCGCCAGCCCGATGTTGACCGGCTTCATGACCAGAACCCCGTCGTCGAGGTCGGCCGTGACTCGCACACTTTCGAGTTCGGGCAGTTCGGCAGCCTTCAGCATCCCGACATCCAGGGTCACGTGTGCATCGAGGGTTTTCAAGCGCTCGCCGTTGAACGTCTGGTCAGAGAACAAACGCTCGGGCGTGCGTGGCTTGGCATCATCCGGCCTTGAATCCTTACGCGCGGGCCCGGCCTCATCGCGTGCCGCCCCTTTCCGATCGGCGGCCTTGTCCGGCGAATGACCGACGCCGACGAGAAGACCAAGGTCGGCGAGATCGGCCGATTCGCTGCGCAGAGCGGCCTGCAGCATCGGGCGCGCCTTGCTCAGGTCGACACTGAAGTCCCCGGCAACGGCGGTATTGCCGATCCTTCCACGCACCTCCTGGAATGAGGTGTCCCTCTCTACCCGGCGGACGCGTGCTTCGAACTCATAGGGCCGCGAAGCGGGCAACGAGATGCGCAAGAAGGGGGGCAGGTTCGAAAGCGAAGGACCGGCGAGGCGCACTTTTGCATTGATCGCAGACGGCCTGAACAGATCAGCGACCGTGCCGTCGACATCGAGCCTGCTCTTCCCGGCCGATGCGTGGCCACGCACTGGAAACGATTCGCCGGTCTCCAGAAATGTGAGCCGCGCGCCTGTCAGGGCTTCACCGGAGAACTGCGTGCCGCCAAACGCCCCTTTGAAGTCGATCCGCGTCGGGTGCAATTCATCGGGCGGCCGGGCGCTTGCAGCGGCTTCCGAGGCTGCCACAACGACATCCAGATCGATGTCGCCACGAATGAAGCGAATCTTGGTGCGGTGGGGCTCGATCCGCAGCACCTTGACCCGGCCCGGGCCACGATCGTCTGGATTCCTCAGTCGCCAGTTTCTCAGCCCATCCGCGTGCCTTTCCAGCTGCACGTCCGCGTCGATCAGAACCAGACGTGAAATGACCGGTCTCCCTTCCCAGAGGCTCCTCAGCGAAAAGGTGAACGAAGCCTCGCCGACGACAGCGGCCGGCTCCTTACTCGCCCACGGCGCATTCTCGATGTGCACGTCTCGCACGCGCACGGTCGGTTCGAGTGAAAACCCGAGATCGACATGCAGGTCGCCGATCCGGACTTCGCGGTGCGACCGATCGATCAGGTAGCGCTCAATGGGATGGCGAAACCAGTTCCAGTCGAATAGCACCACCCCAACGCCAAGCACGGCCACAAGGCCGAGAAATAGGCCGGTTGTGCGACCGAGTTTGGGGAATCGGAAAGGCATGATTGTCGTAGCGCGGCGGCCGAGGTACGGCACCTCACTCAAATCTGGCTTGCCACCCAATGGCACCTCACCCAGTGCCCGCCCCCCAGATCGGTCTGGTCGGGATAGGTTTGCCGGCACACCTCGCTGGCGTGCGGACAGCGCGGATGGAAATGGCAGCCGGCGGGTGGATTGAGCGGCGACGGCTGATCGCCGCTGAGGCGGATAACGGATTCCCCGGTTTTGGCATCAATGCGCGGCACGGCGCTCACCAGGGCCTGGGTATACGGATGCCGCGGCGCGCGCAGCACGTCGGCAGCACTGCCGTGTTCGACGATGCGGCCGAGATACATGACGGCCACCGCATGCGCCAGATAATCAACCACGGCCAGGTTATGGGTGATGAACAGATAGGCCAACCCGAGCCGGTTTTGCAGGTCTTTGAGCAGGTTGAGGATTTGCGCCTGCACCGACACGTCGAGCGCGCTGGTCGGTTCGTCGCAGATCAACAGGCGCGGCGCGACGGCGAGCGCCCGCGCAATCGCGATGCGCTGGCGCTGGCCGCCGGAAAACGCGTGCGGA
>JAGVGD010000114.1 GCA_020057245.1 Thiobacillus sp.
GGCAGGCCGGCGAGCGGCTGGCCATCCAGTTGCACGCTGCCCGACTGGGGGGCAATGAGGCCGCTCAGCGCCTTGAGCGTGGTGGTCTTGCCGGCGCCGTTGGCGCCGATCAGGCAGACCATTTCGCCCAGCGCGACTTCGAGGCTGAGATCGCGCACGGCCTGGATGCCGCCGTAAGCAACGGATAAATCCCGAACGCTCAGCAGCGCGCTCATATCGACTCGTCCCCCAGATAGGCGGCGATGACCTTGGGGTCGCGGCTGACGACATCGGGGGTGCCTTCGGCGATTTTCACGCCGTAGTCGAGCACCGCGAGGCGTGTGCACAGGCCCATCACCAGCTTCACGTCGTGCTCGATCAGTAGCAGGGTCAGACCGTCGGCCTGCAGTTGCAGCAGCAGTTCGCGCAGGGCGCTGCGTTCGGCCGGGTTCATCCCGGCGGCGGGTTCGTCGAGTGCCAGCAGGCTGGGTTCGGTCGCCAGTGCGCGGGCAATTTCGAGCCGTCGCTGGTCGCCGTAGGACAAGTTCTTTGCAAGTCGATTCGCATGCTGCGCGATGCCGACCCGTTGCAGCAGGGCGTGGGCGCGATCATGCGAGTCGGCTTCTTCGTGACGGGTGGCGGGCAGGCGCAGCACCGCGCCGATGACGCCGCTCTTGGTGCGCGCATGGCGGCCGACCAGCACGTTTTCGAGCGCGGTCATTTCGGCGAACAGGCGGATGTTCTGGAAGGTGCGGGCCAGTCCGGCCTTCAGCACCCGATGCGGCGGACGGTTGTCGAGCCGGGTTTGGTCCAGGTGGATTTCGCCGCGGTCGGTCGTATACAAACCGGTCAGGGTATTGAACAGCGTCGTCTTGCCGGCGCCGTTGGGACCGATGAGGCCGAAAATTTCGCCGGTGTTCACGCTGAGCGTAATGTCCGACAAGGCCTGCAAGCCGCCGAACGCCTTGCTCACGCCGTTGACTGTCAACAGGGCGCTCATGCCTTGGCGTCAGCGAATTCCTGACGCCGCCGCGCCGAGGGAATCAGGCCGGCGGGACGGTACAGCATCACCGCCACCAGCGCGATGCCGAACAGCAGCATGCGCAAATCGGCCGGGTCGATGTAAATCTGGCCGAACAGGCTGCGCTGCCAGTCGCCGGTGTAGCGCAGCGCTTCGGGCAGCAGGGTGAGCAGCAACGCGCCGAAAATTACGCCGGGGATATGCCCCATGCCGCCCAGCACGATCATGCAGAGGATCATGATCGACTCCATCAGGTTGAACGATTCGGGGCTGATGAAACCCTGGAAGCTGGCGAACAGGCCGCCTGCCAGGCCGCCGAAGGTGGCGCCCATGGCGAATGCCAGCAACTTGAGGTTGCGGGTGTTGATGCCGGTCGCGGCGGCGGCGATCTCGTCCTCGCGGATCGCCACCCAGGCGCGGCCGATGCGCGAGTTTTCCAGTCGCATCGAGATGAAAATGACGGCCATCACCAGCACTAAAAAGAAGTAGTAGGTCAGGTGCGCGCCGCTGAAGGTGTAGCCGAACACGCTGAGCGGCTGGCTCAGGCTGGCGCCGCCGAACTGCACCGGGTCGATCAGGTTGATGCCCTGCGGACCGTTGGTGAGGTTGAATGGCGCGTTCAGGTTGTTCATGAAAATGCGGATGATTTCGCCGAAGCCCAACGTTACGATGGCGAGATAGTCGCCGCGTAATCGCAAGGTCGGTGCGCCGAGCAACACGCCGAACAGCCCGGCAAGTGCAGCGCCGAGTGGCAGGATGGCCCAGAACGGCAAGTGCAGGCCGAAGTGCGGACTGGCGAGCCAGGCGTAGACGTAGGCGCCAAGCGCATAAAACGCGACGTAGCCGAGGTCGAGCAGGCCGGCATAGCCGACAACGATGTTCAGTCCCAGCGCCAGTACCACGTACAGCAGGGCCAGATCAAGCAGGCGTACCCACGAG
Organism: Thiobacillus sp.; assembly: GCA_020057245.1. Classification (GTDB taxonomy): domain Bacteria; phylum Pseudomonadota; class Gammaproteobacteria; order Burkholderiales; family Thiobacillaceae; genus Thiobacillus. The sequence continues at coordinate 1,940 of JAGVGD010000114.1, forward strand.
CGTCCCAGTCCGGCGTCGATCAGAAAAGGCAGTAGCGCCAACCCCAAAGCCAGCAGGCCGAAGCTGAACCAGCGCGAACGCAGCAGGCTGGAATTAAGCACGCTCAACCACCCGCGCGCCCAATAAACCCTGCGGGCGGAACACCAGCACCGCAATCAGCACGAAGAATGCGAACACATCCTGGTAATGGCTGCCAAGAAAACCGCCGGTGAGATCTCCGATGTAGCCGGCGCCAAACGATTCGATCAGCCCCAGCAGCAGCCCGCCCAGCATGGCTCCGCCGAGGTTGCCGATGCCGCCCAGCACCGCCGCCGAGAACGCCTTGAGGCCGAGCAGGAAGCCCATGTAGTAGTGCGCCAGCCCGTAATAGGCGCTCACCATCACGCCTGCAATGGCAGCCAGCGCGGAGCCGATGATGAAAGTCGAGGCGATCACCCGGTTGACGTCCACGCCCATCAGGCTCGCCACCTGACGCGACTGCGCGGTGGCGCGCATGGCACGGCCGAGGCGGGTTTTCTGCACCACCAGGATCAGCGCCAGCATGATCAGCACGGCCAGAACCAGAATGGCGATCTGCGTATCGCTGATGGTCGCGCCGAGAATGTCATGGCGGCCTTGCGGCAGGATGGGGGGAAACGGAATGTACTGCTTGCCCCAGATCAGCATGGCGATGTTCTGCAAAATGATCGAGACGCCGATCGCGGTGATCAGCGGCGCCAGGCGCGGCGCGTTGCGCAGCGGCCGGTAGGCGACGCGCTCGATCAGCATGCCCAGCGCCATGCACACCGGAATCGCCACCGCCAGCCCGGCCAGCAGGATCACCCCGCCCGGCAGCCCGGGGGCGGCCAGCGCCAGCGCGCCGATCACCGCCAGCGACACCATCGCGCCCATCATGGTGATTTCGCCGTGGGCGAAATTGATGAGTTCGAGGATGCCGTACACCATGGTGTAGCCCAGCGCCACCAGCGCATAGACGCTGCCCAGCACCAGGCCGTTGATGAGTTGCTGCAGGAAAATATCCATTCGTTGTGCCGTGAAGCCTGTTGTCGCTGTTGCCGGTGGCGTGCACGGTAACGGATCAATCGGCTGCGAAAACCGGACCGCGTACCTGCAAATCGCCTGTATCGGGGCGGAATGTAGCATAAGGACAGCGCATTCCGGCCGCCGGCGGCGTGCATCGCCGGGCACCCGCGCGCGCCCGGCGCGGCGCTATAATCGCCGCTCCATTTTGCAAACTCGAGGCGACCCAGCGCGTCTCCGTCCGCATGTCCCACGGTTTTTCGCTCAAAGATTCGCTTGTATCCCTGCTGCAGGAAGCGCTGGCCGGCGTGGCACCCGATGCCGCCCTGACGCTCGAACTGGAGCGTCCGAAGAACGCCGCCCATGGCGATTTTTCCAGCAACGCGGCCATGCAACTGGCTCGCCCGCTGAAACGCAATCCGCGCGAGCTGGCGCAGCTGATTCTGGACGCGCTGCCGGCCTCGCCCTTGATTGCCAAGGCTGAAATCGCCGGTGCGGGCTTCATCAATTTCCATCTCACGCCGGCTGCCTGGCATGGCATCGTGCCGGCGGTGCGCGCGGCGGGAGCGGGCTTCGGCCGCAGCGATACGGGCGCAGGTCATAAAGCGCTGGTCGAGTTCGTTTCAGCCAATCCTACCGGGCCGCTGCATGTGGGGCACGGCCGTCAGGCTGCGCTGGGCGATGCGCTGTGCAATCTGTTCGCGGCGCAGGGCTGGGAAGTGTGCCGCGAGTTCTATTACAACGATGCCGGGGTGCAGATCCAGACCCTGACCAACAGCGTGCAGGCGCGTGCGCGCGGCGTGAACCCGGGCGATCCCGGCTGGCCGGAGTCGGCCTACAACGGCGACTACATCGCCGACATCGCGACGGATTTTCTGGCGAAGAAAACCGTTCATGCCGACGACCGCGCGTTCACCGCGTCGGGCGACGTCAACGATCTGGATTCGATCCGCCAGTTTGCAGTGGCCTATCTGCGCCACGAGCAGGATCTCGATCTGCAGGCCTTTGCGGTGCGCTTCGACAACTACTATCTGGAGTCGAGCCTCTACACCAGCGGGCGCGTCGAAGCCACGGTCAACAAGTTGATCGCCGCCGGCAAGACCTACGAGAAGGACGGCGCGCTGTGGTTGCGCACCACTGACTACGGCGACGACAAGGACCGCGTGATGAAAAAATCCGACGGCACCTACACCTACTTCGTGCCGGACGTCGCCTATCACATTGCCAAGTGGGAGCGCGGCTTCGAACGCGCGATCAACATCCAGGGAACCGACCACCACGGCACCATCGCGCGGGTGCGCGCCGGGCTGCAGGCCGCCGGCGTCGGCATTCCGCAGGGCTATCCCGACTACCTGCTGCACACCATGATCCGCGTGATGCGCGGCGGCGAAGAGGTGAAAATCTCCAAGCGCGCCGGCAGTTATGTCACCCTGCGCGATCTCATCGAATGGACCAGCAAGGACGCGGTGCGCTTCTTCCTGTTGAGCCGCAAGGCCGATACCGAATACAGCTTCGATGTCGACCTGGCTGTCGCCAGGAACAACGACAACCCGGTTTACTACGTCCAGTACGCCCACGCGCGGATATGCCGGGTGTTCGAGGAATGGGGCGGCGATGCGGCCACGCTCGCGGCGGCCGATCTCGCGCCGCTGGCGAGCCCGCACGAGCTGGCGCTGATGCAGCGCCTGGCCGAGTATCCCGAAACGGTGGCCACCGCCGCGCGCGAACTCGCGCCGCACCTGCTGGTCCATTACCTGCAAACGCTGGCAGGCGACTTTCACGCCTGGTACAACGCCGACAAATTCCTGGTGGAGGATGCGGCAATCCGGCTGGCGCGATTGGCCCTGGCCGATGCCACCCGCACCACCCTTGTCAACGGTCTGGCCTTGCTGGGCGTATCCGCACCGGAGAAAATGTAGCCATGGCAAAACCCGCATCCAGCAAGTCCAGACGCGCCGGCGGCAGTTCGGTATTCACCGGCGTGCTGATTGGTCTCACCGTCGGCGCGGTGCTTGCCGTGGGCGTGGCCTTGTTTGTGACAGGGAACAACCCGTTCAAATCCGGGGCAGCCACACCGGAGATGGAAAAAGCGCCGACGCCGGTTGTCGAAGTGGCGCCGACCGCTACGCCCGACACCACGCCGCCGGTTGAGCCGGAAACCGCGCCGAGTTTCGATTTTTACAAGGTGTTGCCGGGCGACTCGCCGAATGAGCCGCAGCCCGTTCCCGACACGACAGCCAACTATCCCCTGTATTACCTGCAGGCAGGCGCGTTCCAGAACGCGGACGATGCCGACAACCTGAAAGCCCAGCTGGCGCTGCTGGGGGTCGAGGCCGAGATCCAGACTACCGATATCGCCGGCAAGGGCATGTTCCACCGCGTGCGCGTCGGCCCCTTGCGCGCCATGGATGAAGTCAATTCCACCCGCAGCCTGCTTACGCAGAACAATATCCCCGCCACGCTGGTCAAAGAAGCCCCCGTTCCCCAGGAGAAGCCTTGATGTTTGCCCGTACCCTGGCGCTGTTTGGCGCCGCCGTATTGTCCCTGTCCGTGATGTTCCAGCCAGCCGTCGCTGCGCCGGTCGCGGCATTCGAAGGCCACGACTATGCCGTGGTGAAGTCACCGCAGCCGGTTGCCACTGGCAAGAAGATCGAGGTGCTGGAGTTCTTCTGGTATCGCTGCCCGCATTGTTTCCAGCTCGAACCGAGCCTGCACAAGTGGCTGAAAACCCTGCCCAAGGATGCGCAGATTCGCCGCGTGCCGGCAGTGTTTCGCGACGACTGGCTGCCCGCGGCCAAGACCTTTTACACGCTGGAACAGATGGGCCAGCTTGAGCGCCTGAACAGCAAGGTGTTCGATGCCTATAACATCGAGCGCATCAATCTCGACGACCCGGCCATTCTGGGGGCGTGGGTCGCGAAACAGGGCGTGGACCGTAAAAAGTTCGAGGGGATCTACAACTCGTTTTCCACCCAGTCCAAAGCCATGCAGGGCGGTCGCCTGGCCACCACCTATGCCATCAGCGGCGTGCCGGCCTTTATCGTGGACGGAAAATATCTGACCGCGCAGTCGATGACGCAAACCGAAGACCGCCTGTACGAAGTGCTCGACCAGCTCATCGCCAAGGCGCGCGCCGAGCGCCGCGGCAAGAAATAAGTTCAGTCCGTTGCCCGGTCCCCTCAGGGTTTTCATCACCGGCGCCAGTTCCGGACTCGGCGCAGCACTGGCCCGGCATTACGGCGCGCAGGGCGCACAGCTGGGCCTGCTCGGACGCAAACCGGATGCGCTGGCCGCAGTGGCCAATGGACTGGATGCCCGCACCTATCTCGCTGACGTGCGCGATACCGCAGCCATGAATGCAGCCGCGGCCGCGTTTCTGGATGAGGTCGGCACGCCCGACATCGTGATCGCCGCCGCCGGCATCAGCGTCGGTACCCTCACCGAAGAAGCCGCCGACGCCGTGGTATTCCGCGCCGTGATGGATGCCAACGTGCTGGGTCTGGTGCACACCTTTGCGCCGTTTATCGCCGCCATGCGGGCGGCCGCCCGGCCCTCCGTGTTGTGCGGCATCAGCAGCGTGGCCGGCGTGCGCGGTCTGCCGGGCGGCGGCGCCTATTCGGCGTCCAAGGCTGCTGCCACGGTGTACCTCGAAGCCTTGCGGCTGGAACTGAAAAAGCATGGCATTGCCGTGGTCACCGTCTCACCCGGTTATATCGACACCCCGATGACCGCGGTCAACCCCTATCCCATGCCGTTTAAAATGAGCGCCGCGACCGCCGCTGAAAAAGTCGCCCGCTGCATTGCCCGCCGCAGCGCCCATCGCGTGATCCCCTGGCAGATGGCCGCAGTGGCGCAAGTGCTGAAATGGCTGCCGGTTCGGGTCTATGATGCGTTATTCGAAAAAGCGCCGCGCAAGCCGCGCGGCCTGCCAACCTGAACGCGCCACAAAAATTCGCAATGGAGACGTGATGCCCAGCCCCCTGAATATCATCCTGATCGACGACCACCCGCTGCTGCGCATGGGCGTGGCCGGATACATCCAGCAGGAGCCCGATCTCAAGCTGACCGCGCAACTCGCCAACGCCGCCGAATTGCGCGCCTGGCTGGATGCCGGCAATCGCGCCGATGCCGCCCTGCTGGACCGTTCGCTGCCGGATGCCGACGGGCTCGATCTGGTGTCCGAACTGCGCGATCTCGGCATCAAGGTCATCATGCTCACCATCGCCGATTCCGACGAAGAAATCTCCGAAGCCATTTCTTCCGGCGTCGACGGCTATGTCGTCAAGTCCAGCGAGCCGGACCGCGTCCTCGCCGCCATCCGCAGCGTGTGCGAAGGGCAGAGCAGCTTTCCGCTCGCCATCATGCAGAAAATGGCGCGCGGCGAACTCAACGCCAATGCCCTGGCCGCGTTGACCGCGCGCGAAATGGACATCGTCAATTACGTGAAGGAAGGCCTCTCCAACAAGGTCATCGCCTACAAGCTCACCCTGTCGGAAAACACCGTGCGCAACCACCTGCGCAACATCATGGAAAAACTGGGCTTGAAGAACCGGGTCCAGGTCGCCACTTTGGCGCTGAAGGAAGACCACAAGCGGCATTGAGCCACGACCCATGAAAAACGGCGGCCTTGATGGCCGCCGTTTTCTATTTGCCGGGCGATTAATCAGCGGATGCGGCGGCGGGTAGCGAAGCCCACCAGCCCCAGCCCGGCCAGCAGCATGGTCCAGGTTTCGGGTTCGGGGACGGCGGTCACCGTGCCGTTGAAAGCAAGTTCGCGGATTTCGATCTGCAGGCTGGAGGTGAGCACATCGAGGTGCACCGTCTTGACCCCGGTCATCAGGCTGCCAAAGGTGTAGGTCTGCGGGGCGAACTGCGAGACGGCCGTGAAGGTGCCCGTGCTGCCCAGTTCATCGCCGCCGGCGCCTTCAAACACCAGCTTGAAACTGCGCACGCCCTCGTTGGAAATGTTGACGTCATTCCACAGCATGAAGCTGCTCAGATCGTAAGCCTGGTCCAGCGTCAGTGTGATACGGCCGCTGACGACGCCAAAGCCCGAAGCATAGCCGTTGAGGGGGGAGTCGTTGCTAATGCCGTCATTGATCTGGTTGAGCGAAAAATAGGAGTACTGGCCCATCGTCGTCGTAGGCGTAATTTGCGTCGTGCCGATGGTGGCAGCCATCGCTGGGCTGGCAGCAAGCATCAGGGAAAGCAGGGCGGGTTTCATCATGATCGTATCCCGGTAAGTTTAGAAAGCGGTAGCGCTGCGGCGGCGCACGGCGAAGCCCACCAACCCAAGCCCGGCCAGCAGCATGGCGTAGGTTGAGGATTCGGGGACGGGGACGGCGTACACCCCCACATCATTCAGGAACGAGTAATTCTCGCCGGCCGGCTTGTGTCTGAACTCAAGCGTGGTCAACGCAGTGGCGGCAGTGAAAGTGAAGCTGAAGTTCTGCCAGGCATTCGATGCACTGCTGTGATTAACCAGTTGGTAGGTCTGAAGTTCGACGTCATTGATCAGCGTGGTGATCTCGCCAAGGCCGTCGTTCCCGGCGTTTTGGAAGGTCATCCCGGCAAAGCTCACGTTGTAAAGTGCGCCGGCGGTTGTGGCGAAACTTTGCTTGATCCCGCCATTTGCCCGGGCGTAGTCGGCCAGATCGACGGCGTATATCCCGGTCGGATCGGTGAAATACCCAAGATTTTCATTCATCCAGTGAACGCCATTACCGGTAGTGACCCACCCATTAATGATGGTGCTGCCACCGGGTAACAAGGCATTCGGAAAATTAGCTGGATATTCAAAGCCACCGTTGATCAGCAGATTGGTTGTGGCCTGGGCAGGCAACGCCGAAAAAGCACACAAGGAGGCCAGCACCACGTTTTGCAGGGTTCGAGTCACGCGCATTTTTGTTCTTCCTGAAGCGAATTGTTGTTAGAGGATGACGCGCGTTCCGGGCCCGTAGGCTGAAACGCGGTCGTCGTTCAGGGAATAGCAAATGCTGTGCCAGCGGCCTATTTTTTCTTGTAAATCAACACGCTGTAAGGAAGGGCTTACGCGACACCCGGCGCCGGACGGCGTCGGGTGTAAAAAACTCCGACGCTATTCGACGGTGACCGACTTCGCCAGATTGCGCGGCTTATCGACATCGGTGCCCTTTTGCAGTGCGGCGTGATACGACAGCAGCTGCAGCGGGATGGTGTGGAGAATCGGCGACAGCGCGCCGTTGTGGCCGCCGGGCAGCTTGATGACGTGGACGAAGGGCGATTCTTCGAGATGTACGTCGCCGTCGGCGAACACATACAGTTCGCCGCCGCGCGCGCGCACTTCCTGCAGGTTGGATTTGAGCTTCTCGATCAACTGGTCGTTGGGGGCGATGGTGACGACGGGCATGTCTTCGTCCACCAGCGCCAGCGGGCCGTGCTTGAGCTCGCCGGCGGGATAGGCTTCGGCGTGGATGTAGGAAATTTCCTTCAATTTCAATGCGCCTTCGAGCGCGATCGGGTAATGCACGCCACGCCCGAGGAACAGTGCGTGGTGCTTGTTGGCAAAGCGATGCGACCAGGCTTCGACCTGCGGTTCCAGCGCCAGCGCCTGCTGCACCTTGTTCGGCAGGCCGCGCAGGGCGGCAAGGTGGGCGGTTTCCTGCAGCGGCGTCAGCTTGCCGCGCAGCTTGGCCAGCACCAGCGTCAGCAGGAACAGGCCGGCCAGCTGGGTGGTGAAGGCTTTGGTCGAGGCGACGCCGATTTCGGGGCCGGCGCGGGTGAGGAACTTGAGCCTTGAAGCGCGGGTGAGTGCGGACTCCGGCACGTTGCAGATGGTCAGCGTCTTGTCCTGGCCGAGCGATTTGGCGTGATTGAGCGCGGCCAGGGTGTCGGCGGTTTCGCCGGACTGCGAGATGGTGACGATGAGCGCGTCGGGGTTCGGCACGCTGGTGCGGTAGCGGTATTCGCTGGCGACTTCGGCATTGGCCGGGATGCCGGCGATTTCTTCCAGCCAGTAGGTGGCGACCTTGGCTGCGTGGTAGCTGGTGCCGCAGGCGAGGAAGGTAACGGCGTTGACCTTGCCCAGCACCTCGGCGGCGTCGAAGCCGAACCATTCGGGCTGGATGTGATCCTGCGCCACCGCGATCAGCAGCGTGTCGGTCAGCGCGCGCGGCTGCTCGTGGATTTCCTTCTGCATGAAGTGGCGGTAGTTGCCGAGTTCGGCCATGTCGGCCGACAGCTCGGAGATGTGCACGCTGCGGTCGGCAGGCTTGCCGGCGGCGTCGAACACCTTGACGCTCAGCAGGCCGATATCCGCGACATCGCCTTCTTCCAGATACATCACGCGCTGGGTCACCGGCAGCAGCGCGGAGACGTCGGACGCAATGAAGTTTTCCTCGATGCCGAGGCCGATCAAGAGCGGGCTGCCCTTGCGCGCGCAGATCAGGCGGTTGGGCGAGTCTTCGCTGACCACGCCGATGGCGTAGGCGCCTTCGAGCTCGGCGACCGCCGCGCGGGTAGCGGCGAGCAGGTCTTTCGACTGGCGGTAGTAGAGTTCGATCAGGTGGGCGATGACTTCGGTGTCGGTTTCCGAAGTGAAGGCGTAGCCGGCGGCCTTGAGGCGACTGCGTAGCGTTTCGTGGTTTTCGATGATGCCGTTGTGCACCACCGCGAGGCCGCCGCTGACGTGCGGATGGGCGTTGGCTTCCGACGGTGCGCCGTGGGTGGCCCACCGCGTGTGGGCGATGCCGAGGTGGCCGTGCGCCTGCTGCGCTGCGCAATCGGCGGTCA
>JAGVGD010000035.1 GCA_020057245.1 Thiobacillus sp.
CCGCGCGCACGCGGGCGAGCAGTTCGCGCGGGCCGAAGGGCTTGGCCAGATAGTCGTCGGCGCCGACTTCCAGCCCCACCACCCGGTCCACTTCCTCGCCCCGCGCCGAGACGATGATGACCGGCGGCCCGCCCTCGGTGCGCAGCCATTTGAGCAGGCTCAAGCCATCCTCGCCCGGCAGCATCAGGTCGAGCACCACCAGATCGGCGCCGTCGCGCGTCATGCTGGCGCGGAAGGCGGCGCCGTCGCCCACCCCTTCCACCCGGTATCCACTGGCAGTCAGATAAGACGTGACCAGTTCGCGCAGTGCCGCGTCGTCGTCCACCACCAGGATGCGTTGCGTTGCGTCTTCGTTCATGTCGCGTGTCGCCTTAGCCCGGAGGGGAGATAGGTTAATGATTTTACCGGCAACCACCCGCGTCAACCGCGCCGAAACAACCTGTAACAATTTGTAGCGGCTGCGTAAGAACCGGGAAATGCCTGCCCGGGATACTGCATTCACTGCCAGCGGAATCGAAACCTTGGCGGGAGTCAGCCTTCATTCACAACGTAAAGGAAAGCACCATGAACAAATCGAAATCCACGATAGCCGTTTTCGCAGCCCTCATTGCGCTTGGCGCAACGCTTGATGCCCAGGCTCGCGGCCAAGGCGGCGGCATGGGCGGCGGTCAGGGCTCAGGTCAGATGGGCGGCCAAGGCAAAGGCCAGTCCGGCGGCCAGGGCATGGGTCAGCAGCAGAACGCCCAAGGCTCCGGCGACATGACGCGCGAGCGCGATCGTACCCGGACGCGCGACATGTCGCAGAGCGGCACCCCGGACATGCAGCAAGACATGGAACAACGCCGCACGATGCGCCAAACCCAACAAATGGCGCCGGCGGACGGCGTAGTGGTGCCGTAAGGTTCAAGCCGCCGCGACGGCCGGATCGCCCGTCCGTCGCGTCATCGGCCTAACAGCCTGACGGGCTGCTCGGCCGATGACGCGCCTTTCTGAAACCGTTTGCTTCTTTTCCGGAAAAGGCAATCCGACATGAAAAACACCCATCATTTCGCCGCCACGGTGTGTCTGGCGTTCGCCGCAACCGGCGCGCAAGCGGCCGAGCCGCTCGCCCTGCAAAAGATCATGCAAGACCTGGGCCTCAACATGCAACTCATCACCGACGGCATTTCCCGTGACGACTGGGAACTGGTGGAAAAAACGTCGTCCCTGATCGCCGACCACCCCCGACCGCCCCTCGCCGAAAAAATGCGCATCCTCAGCTTCGCCGGCACCGACATGGGCAAGTTCAAAGCCTATGACGGCGCAACCCACGACCAGGCGCAGGCGCTAGGCAAGGCCGCCAAAACTCAGGACGGCCAGGGCGTCATCCTCGCCTTTCAGAAACTCCAGACCAGTTGTTACAACTGCCATAGCGAATTTCGCAAGCCGTTTGTCGCACATTTCTACGGCACGCGTTAAAGGAACAGGAGGCTGATCATGAACACGGGCGACAAGGAACAATTCGAGCCGGCGCATCTGGCGCAATGGCTAGAAACCACTCGGTATTACCTGTTTGCCGATCTGGAGGGCCTGGCCGCCCCCATAGAGAACGCGCTGCCGCAGTTGCGGCAGGACAGCCACGGCGCACAGGACCGTTTCATTTCCCGAGCGCGCGGCAAGCTGCTGCGCTTAGTGAAACGTGCAGCGCGGCAAGATCAGAATCCGCTGCAGGAACTGGAGCACGCATTCTATTTTCAGGCTTCGTTTGTCTCGCAGCATCCCGACATTCCCAAGCGCCTTCTGGGATGGTTGTCGCAAGGCGGCGATACCCGTATTCACCGGCGTATCCAGAGGGTCATCGGCCACTACGAATCGCGCCTATGCAGAATGATAGCCCAGGCAAAGCAGCAGGGGCTCATCAGGTCAGACGTCGACCCGCGGACAGCGGCGGGCCTTTTCATCGGCATGATCCAGAGCCTGGCGCTCAGAGTGAATGCCAACCTGCTCCAGCGTGAGCGGTTGTTGCGTGAAGCCTTCGAGGCTTTTGCCGTATACCTGGCAGGGATGGCTCTGCCGTCGAAATGACATCGGACGAAGCGGGCTTTTGGTCAGGACAACCTTGGAACAAGAACGTACATCATGGCCGCATCTAAACAACAACGCGGGTTCGGCATCGGGGCGATTTCCCTGGTTGCAATCGGGTTCGGTCTGCTGACTATCAAGGAAGGCGGCACGATGCTGTTCGGAGACGAAGCGGCGCGCATCGCGGCCGGCAACTATGTGCCGTTCGTGCTCTGATTCAATTTTTTGGCGGGCTTTGCCTATGTCGTCGCCGGCGCCGGGCTGTGGAGGATGCAGCGCTGGGCGGTGTGGCTGGCCGTCGCCATCGCCGCAGCGACGGCGTTCACCTTCGCGGCTTTTGGCGTGCATGTCTATTCCGGCGGTGCCTTCGAGCCGCGCACGGTGGCCGCTATGAGCCTGCGAACGCTGCTGTGGTCGACGATCGCGCCCATTGCGTGGCGCGGACTGCTGCGCGTGAAGCCGGCCAGACCAGTTGGGGATACGCCATGAATGTCAAAGTGCGCAACTTGATAGCCGATATGCGCTTCGCCACTGCAATCTGGGCCGGCCTGGCATTGTTCGCCAGTGCCAGCCTGTCGCTGGACGTGTCAGCGGCCCAAGTGAGCCCTAATGCGGTATCGCCATCGAGTCCGGATACTTCCGCTCATTGGGCGCTGTATCAGCAGCTTGCGGATCGGCGTGCGCCTGCATTGCAACCCAGGCCGGATTTTTCCGGTCATTGGATCCTCAACGCCAAGGCCAGCGACGATCCACGGAAAAAGGCAAAGGAAGCCCTGCAAGCGATGAAGCAGGGCGGCGGACACGGAAGGGGCGGGGATTCCGGCGGCCGGGGACGTGGCGGCGGCATGGGTGGTGGTATGGGTAGCGGACACCAGGGGCACGGATCGCCAGAGGGGATGGGCGGGCGCGGCGAGATGCCGTCCCGCGAGATATCCGCGCTGATCGCCACCACGGAAAAGCTCGATATATCCCATGAAGATCCGATGCTGCTGGTCACCGACGAAAATGATCAGCGTCAGCACTTTTTCACCGACTTTCGCGGAGCCAGTGTTTCCATCAGCGGCGGCGCGCAGCAGCGCGTGGCAGTCGCGGGCTGGGAAGGCGACGCGCTGGTGATCGAGACAGCGATGAACAATGGCTCAAAGCTGATTCAAAATTATCAAATCGACGCCAGAACAGGCCAGCTCATGATTTCCGCAGCGGTCGATCTTCCGGAAATGCAAGCGGTTTCGTATCGTCTGGTTTACGACCGGCTAAAGCTTGGGACGGATGCCGGGAGCCAAAAATGAACCCGGACAAGCGTCGTGTCAGCGGCACCGTAGTGCTGTTGATGTGGGGCAGCTTGCAGGCATACGCTACGCAGGCAGCCAATCTCGAAACGTGTTCGGCCATCAGGCAGGATGCCCAGCGGCTGGCTTGTTACGACCTGCTGGCGGGGCGGCCTGAAGAAACGCCGCGGGCAATGGAGCAGCAGCAGGCCGCCGCCGAACCGGTCGCGGTTTCGGCATTGTCGCGTCACTGGGAACTGGACAACGAAGCCAAGCAGGGCAGCTTCCTGCTCAAGCCGCACCACCCCAATTTCTTTCTCCCGGTCAAGTACAGCGACTCGCCCAACAACACCCCATTACAGGGGAGTTTGCTGCAATCCGATCAAGGTCTGGATCCGGTTGAGGCCAAGCTGCAATTGAGCTTCAAGGCCAAAGCGGTTGAAGGTGTGTTCAATGACAATGTTGATTTATGGGTGGGCTTCACCGGGACTTCCTACTGGCAGGCTTACAACAGCAGCATTTCCGCGTCTTTTCGCGAGACAAATTATGAACCGGAGGCAATGCTGGTGTTTCGCACCGATTACAACATTGCCGGTTTAAGAGGGCGTTTTGTCAACCTGGGTCTGGTGCATCAGTCCAATGGTCGCCCGGAAGGCTTGTCGCGTAGCTGGAACCGGGTGTATGCCCAGTTTGGATTCGAACGCGGCAATTTCGCGTTGCTGGTCAGGCCGTGGGTGCGGATTCCGGAGGATGCTGCGGACGACGATAACCCCGATATCGAGGACTACCTGGGCAACGGCGATCTGCTGGCGACCTACCGGAATGGTGGCAACGCCTATTCGATCTTGCTGCGCAACAACCTGAAAAGCTCATCCAACCGTGGTGCGGTGCAGGTGGACTGGAGTTTCTTGCTCAATGGACGGCTGCGGGGCTATGTCCAGTATTTCAACGGCTACGGCGAATCGCTCATCGATTACAACCACAGCCAGCAATCGCTCGGCATTGGCGTGAGCCGGACGGACTGGATGTAGGCGCGGCGGCTCTATTGACGCGAAACAAACTGTAACAAGTTGTAGCGGCTGCGAAAACATCATGAAATTCCTGCACGGGATACTTCGCGCTACCCATCTGAATTGATATGCCATGAGCTTCATGCCCGGACAGCTTTTCTTGTTGATCGCACTGTTATGCGCCGCGGCCGTTCAGGCGGCGCCAAATGGTCCGCCCGCTCCACAACCGTATTCCTCCGATCTGGATCCGCAACTGGGCGGCAACACCGACGCGCATGGCAAGCCGCGCAACGGCAGCCGTTACGGCATTGGCTATGAAGCCCGCCATGGGGTCGATGCGGGGGCCCAAAGTCAGCGCGGTGGTCGCATAGAGCGTCCCGAGCTGATTGAACGCCCTGAGCGAATCGAACGTGGGGGTCGAGGACATTAAAACGTCATGCTTTAAGATGAGATTCATTGTGTGTTGTCCCCGCCGCCGCGTTTCAGTTGGCCAGCCGGAAGGTTGGCTCCTGGAGCCTAAGGAAAATTTAAGAATCGATAGGCAGTATGCAGCTGTCAGCCCATTGGGTTGTGGTTCCGATCTGCATTTTATAACGCTCAAAAGCGCATTTATTCCCAACTTGACAGCTTACCCCGACTGTGTCGCACCCTAGCACCCGCCTCCTGCTGCTCTGGTTCTTCGTCGCACTGCAGGCGATGACACCATTTATCCACGCCCATGCGGACGTGGTGCAGCTCAATCACGCGGGTTTTCTTCATGTGCACCAAGGTGCGCCTGGTGATGCGGCCTACCATGCGCTTGCGGCCGACGAGCGCGGCGCGGAAGTCGAGGTGGTACAAGGCATGCCGCCGCGGACCGACACCTTGAGCGCGGCAAACGATGCCCCAGCTGCGGTGACCCTGTCGCTGCCGTATGCCGCTCTTGCCGCCCAGCCAGATGCGGGTCGGCCGGCGCCGCCCCAGCTACAGCGTGTTCTGCCCGATCACCTCCATCCCCACGCCTTAGCCCCGCCATTCGCCTGATTGTCCGTCGCGGCGTGTCGCTTGCACGCGCCTGCCTCTTTTTTTTGCATTTGGAGATTAAGCATGTCTGCTGGTTTTATGGCCACCTCAATTTTTACCGTCTCTATATTTGGAGCGGCGCTGTTTTGCGCCGCCCCCGCTGTTGCTGCCGACGCCCTGACCCTGACCGCTGTTCAGAAAAAAAATCTGGGTATTGCCACCGTGGCCGCTGCCACGCAAACCGCCGGCCCGGCGCTGACTTATTCGGCGCGGGTGACGCTGCCGCCCGCCAGCGTGCGCGTCGTCGCCGCTGCCGGTGCGGGGCTGGTGACGCAACTCCATGTGCAGGCAGGTGATGCGGTCAAACGCGGCGCGCCACTGGTCACGCTGTCGATGCCGGGCCTGGCCGATGCGCAGAATGGCTTGACGCAGGCGCGACTGAAATCGCAGCTCGCCGCCAGCAATGCCGCGCGCGATCAAAAACTGTTCGCCGAAGGCCTGATTGCCGAGTCGCGTTTGCGCGCAACACAATCCGAGTCGCAGTCGGCGCGCGCCAATCTGTTGGCGGCACAGACGACGCTGTCGTTGCTGGGTGCGGGCATGGTGTCCGGCAGTGCGATCACGCTGACCGCACCGATTGCCGGCGTGGTGCTGGAAAGTGCTTCCGGGCCGGGCGAACGGGTGGATGCCGGCATGGCGCTGGTGAAAGTGGCCGACCTGTCGAAGCTAGCGCTGGAGATTCCGCTGTCGACGGCGCAGGCGCGCCAGGTTGCCGTCGGGCAGGCAGTGACGGTGGCGGACAGCCCGGCCAGTGGCCGCGTCACCGCACTGCTGCCGCAGCTCAATGCCTCGCAAAGCGTGCTGGCGCGCGCCAGCCTGGTTGACCCGCAGAAGCTGTTACGTCCCGGCCAGTCGGTGCAAGTCGGCCTTGCGGGTGCGCAGTCGGCGCAGGGGCTGGCGGTGCCCGCCGCCGCGCTGGTGTGGAAAGCCAGCCTGCCGTATGTCTTCGTCGAGACGGCGCAGGGCTTCGCGCCGACGCCGGTGAAGCTGGTTCGCCAGAACGCCAGCCAGGCCGAAGTCACCGGTCTGGCTGCGGGGAGCCGCATCGCCGTCAAGGGCGTGGCGGCGCTCAAAGCGCAATGGCTGGGGGAATAAGCCATGCTCAATATCCTGATCGAATTCGCGCTGGCGCGACGCTGGCTGATACTCGCGCTGGCCTTGGTGCTGGCTGGGCTGGGCGTGCGCGCGTTCCAGCAAATCCCCATTGATGCCTTCCCCGATGTCTCGACCACCCAGGTCAAACTGATCCTGAAAGCGCCCGGCATGACG
>JAGVGD010000019.1 GCA_020057245.1 Thiobacillus sp.
CTCCACGCGCCACAGCGATTCCTGTGGCGCAAACGCCTGCGGCTTGATCGCCTGCGGCCCGTTGGCCCAGGCAAAGTAGCGGTTGTGGGAATCCTGCGTCAGCCGGTAGCGTCCGGGCGCCTGTTCGGCCTGCAGGCCGCGCGGCAGGCTGTCGGGCGTGGCGAGTTCGCGCATCACGATGGCGCCGTTTTCCACTGCCGGTCCCAGGCATTGATAGCCGTTCGCCATCAGCCGGGCCACAAGGGAGGGCAACTGGGACAGCGGCAGAAATCCGGCGTGATCGGACAGGGAAGACATGAGGGTGTTTTCGACTTCGATCTTCACAGTATAGGTTCAGCTTGCAGAACGATCATGTCGACAGCAAGTCAGTCCGATGGTGCGTGCTGGACCCCGGCCTTCGCCGGGGTGACAGCTAAAAACATCCTTGTGCCGGATCAACAGGCGCTCATTCATGCGCAATACGCGTCGATGCTGACTATGTCGACTAGCTCGTCGACAGCGAGCGGCTCTTCGGTGTCGAGTTGCTGTTGCAGCACGGCGAGGCCGGCATCCGAGGCATCGTTGCCAAGGCGGGTGCGCTTGAGAATCCGCTCGCGCAGGACGGCGACGGCAACCTGGAAATCGAGAATATGAAACGCCACGCCGCGCGACCGCGCCTGTTCGCGCAACAGGTCGCGTTGCCAGCGGGCGATGAAAGTGGCGTCGACGATGACCGGCCAGCCGGCGTCGAGCAGGTCGCCCGTCAGCCGGGCGAGGTATGCATAGGTGCGACGGGTCGCGTCGGCGGCATAGAGTGGCTCGCCGATCCCCGCGCCGTTGCGGGCCAGCGCATCGAGGCCGGCCAGGCGCTTGCGCTCGACATCGGAACGCAGGCGGATCGCGCCCGGGTTTTGCATCAATTGCTGGCTGACAGTGGTCTTGCCCGAACCCGACAGGCCATGGGTGATGTCGAGCCGCAGGGGCAGGGGACGCGTCAGCGTCGTCGCCAGTTGAAGCAGCGCGCGTGCGTCGTTCAGCGCTGCGTCGCGCTCCGCTCCGCGGGTCTGTCCGGCACGCAGCACGGCAACCTTGGCGCGCACCAGCGCGCGATACACCGCGTAATAGCGCAGCAAGGCCAGCCCGGCGTGGTCACCGGTGTGTTCCAGCCAGAGGTTGAGAAACAGCCAGGCCCAGTCCGGGTGGCCGCGCTGCAGCAGATCCATGTAGCAGAAGGCGACTTCGGATACGACGTCGATCCAGCGCAGCTCGGGATTGAATTCGAGGCAGTCGAACACCAGCAGCTGATCGTCCACCCAGGCCAGGTTGCCCAGATGCAGGTCGCCATGGCATTCGCGGATGAAGCCGTCGCGTTTGCGCGCGGCCATCAGCGGCGCCAGCCTGGCGTGCTCGGCCTCGCTCCAGCGCTGCAGGCCGTCGAGCAACCGACGGTCGTCTGGCGCTTCAAGCTGCGGCGCAATTTGCAGGAAATTCTGCGCCACCGGCTGCCAGACGGCGTCCGGGCTGCCCCATGGACTGTCCGCGCCGGCGCGCGCGCAGTCCTGCAGATGAAAACGGGCAAGCGTCACCGCAATGGCTTCGACCTGCCGCGCCGTCATGCCGCCCGCGGCGTCCAGCCGGTCGAGCGTGGCATCGGGCGGAAACTGGCGCATTTTCACGGCGTATTCGAATGCTTCGCCGCTGCCGTTGATGCGCGGCGCGGCAGGCGATCCGGTGATCGGCACGACGTCCAGATAAATGGCCGGCGCCAGCCGCCGATTGAGTCGAATCTCCTCGCGGCAGGCATGCAGGCGCTTGTCGAGACTGCTGAAATCGAGAAAGCCGAGATCCAGCGGCTTCTTGATCTTGTAGGCGAATTCCCCGGTGAGCAGGACGTGGGAGATGTGCGTTTCGATCCGCCGCACCTGATCCACCGGGTGGTCGTAGCAGGCGGGGGCGCCCAGCGCTTTCAGCATCGTGTCCATGTCGCCGCTCATCTTGTGTGCGCGCCCTTACAGCAGGCGCGCATTGTCTTCCAGTTGCCGCTTGGCGGCATCGAATCGCTCGGCAATACCTGATGATTCTCGGGCAGATTCCTGGTCAACTGATCAAACCGGGAAGGCGTGAGTGCGGGCATTGAATCTCCAGCGCAAGTGGATTTGAACAAGACACTTCTTAGCTGAGAATAGCAATGTCCCCTTTGTATGGCACCCCACAATTTTCTGATTGCGGCTAGAAACATTGCCACATCCGGCATGAGCGGCTGAGTTCGGCCAGAAGCGGTCATCTGGGCATTACTCCCACAGCAGACATTCGGTCCGGATTATCATTGCATATGCGGACAGACAACCTCGACGAGCCGACCATGAATCAAGCAGTTACAGCACATCAGCATGTGCTGCGAATCTTAATAATACAGATCGACCGGTCTGGTGAATAACTGTTATGCCGCATCAGCCACCGACAACAATGCCAATTGATGTCCCCACGGAAGTCGCTGCATGTGTGAAGCAGCTGAACGGAGTTGTCCTTGACGAGGTTCTAAAGAACCCGACCTTCGCCAATGCCGATTACTGGTTTCCGGAAGCCAACGTGGTTGGGGAGCTCAAGTGTCTTACCGAGGACCCGTCGGCAAACTCGGCCTTCACTGAGAACCTATCGAAGCTTTATGCGTCTTGGGTGAAACGGGGCCTTGTTCCGCCACTTGAAGCAAAGCGTACGAACATCAACCTTGCCGACCTACCAGTACGTTGTACACGTGAGTTTATCGATCCCGTCAAGAAGAGGCTTGAAGCTAGTTCCATTAAGAAAGCGAACCGTCAGATTCGGGAAACAAAAAAGCACCTTGGCGCACCGACTGCAAAGGGCCTCCTTCTACTTGTGAACGATGGCAACTACCTGTTGCCCCCCAGCATGATGGCTCATCTCCTAGGACGAATTCTAAATGGCCAACATTCCAACATCAGTACGGTCATCTACTTCTCGGCAAATATGAACGTTGATGTCCCGGGTGTGAGCATGCCAAGTCAATTCTGGATTGATGCTATTCCACCAAACAGAGAGCCCATTGCTTTGGAGTTCCGAAGGGCGTTACGTACGGTATGGATGTCGAACTATTCCAAGCTTGTGCCGGGCCCTTTGTATGAAATCGAGGGAACAGCGGGGGGGCGGTCCATCAACAGCATTCAGTTCGCGAAGCGAAATGCAGCATAACCATCGCTTGCACCGGACCTTCGCCATCAGGCTACGTATTCTCGCGCGATGAGCTCTACCGAAGACATGGAAGAGTTTGTGCATCATCTCACGGGTGAATTTGATCGCGCAGCAGAGCAGCAGATATGGACTGGTAGCTGATGCTCTCCTCGTGCCGACCACCGATGCCTAACCCCAACGTTGAACGTCTGCTTTTCAAACCGGCCAGCTTCCGCTTCTGGTCGGAATGCGCCTGATGCCGACGCTGAAAGCTGACGTTTCCGTCCATCCAACATTCCTGAGCGGGACGGTCAACGTGTGGGTTCACGGCTGCTGGAGGCACCCCAGGAACACAGGCTTGGACCGCGCATACGTTCTACCGCGATCTTGAATCATCGCGAGATGAGCGCTCCGTCTGCGGCAAGCACGCTGTGGGGTCGGCAACGAACAGCCAGGCAAGTCCAACGCAGGCGGGAACGGCCAGGAACCATGCAGAGCTGCCGGTGATGTGCTGGCCGATAAAGCCGATGACAGCGCCCCCACCGACGCAGAGCGCGAGCAGGGCGAGGCGAAGCAATAGGCGTGGCGTGGCCAACTCTCGATACCCAGCTTAACTTTTCACCATCTTGATCATGTGGTTGATGACATGGCTGTGTTCGTGCTGCGGGCTGAACATGATGATCTCCGCGTCCGAATCGACCTTTACGTTGTGCCCGGGCGGCCAGTAAAACAAGTCATTCGTATTGACTGTCTCTTGCGTGCCGTCTGCGTCGGTCGTGGTGAGTTGACCGCGCAAGACGAAACCCCAATGGGGACACTGACACGAATTGCCTTCGAGTCCCTGGAACAGCGGGGTGGTATCTACGCCCGCCGAGAGACTGAAGTATTCGCCACTGATCATGCCTAATCCGGTTGCGTCGCCGAAATCCATTTGCTGACGGATCACTGCGCCCGGAATTTCCATTTTGACGTCCACGTCCTCTTTGGCTATCCGCATGCTCGCTTCTCCTTTGTGTCAGTGGATGCCCCAGGTTTGGGGGCCTATCTGCCGGCGCATCCGGTTCAGGCAATGGGCGAAAACAGCCAATCAAGAGACTCGCCAGCCCGGGCGTCTAAGCATAGTGAATCGGCCCCGGTTTGCCAGACACCTGGAGTGTTTAGCTTGCCCCGCCGCCAAGAGCCGATTGAGACTGCCAAGCCAGGAGACCTGGCGCGGTCTACGAGACCCGAACTGGGTCTTTCGATTCAGCAGATACGCGGCAGCGGGTCGTCTTCCAGTTCGTCGAGCACGCGGCGGCCACCCAGTTCGGTTTCCAGAATCACCCGGCTGTCGCCCGCTTCGATGCGGCCGATGATGCAGGCGTCGCGGCCTGCGGGCAGGGCTTGCCAGCGCGCGAGGATTTCCTGGGCCGTCGCTGCATCGGCGACGGCGACGATACGGCCTTCGCATGCCAGAAAATACGGGTCATATCCCAGCATTTCGCACACCGAGACGACTTCCGGACGCAGCGGCACGTCATGCTGATTCAGTGTCACGTTGTGGCCGCAGGCGCGGGCGATCTCGTGGGCCACGGTGGCGAGCCCGCCGCGCGTGGGGTCGCGCATGAAGCGCAGGCCGGGCAGGTCGCGCACCGCCTGCGCCAATGGCAGCACGGATGCGGAATCAGAGCGCAGTTCGCCCGATAGGCCGAACTGCTCGCGCGCCAGCATCACCGCGATGCCGTGGTCGCCCACCGGGCCGGATACCAGCACTACGTCGCCGGGCGCGATGGATGCGATGTCGAGCGGCGCCTGCGCACGCTTCACGCCGATGCCGGCGACCGAC
>JAGVGD010000138.1 GCA_020057245.1 Thiobacillus sp.
GGCATCATGGTGACGGATGCGCAGGGCGTCATCCTGCGGATCAACAAGACTTTCATCAAGGACACGGGTTACACAGTGGAAGAAGTCGTAGGGCAAACGCCGCGCCTGTTCAATTCGGGCCAGCACGACGCGGCCTTTTATGATGAATTGTGGCAATGCCTGCTGCGCGATGGTTATTGGCAGGGCGAAATCTGGGATCGACGCAAGAACGGCGAAACCTATCCCAAATGGATGACCATCACGGCGGTGAAGAACGAAGGCGTCACGACCCACTATGTGAGTACGCATAACGATATTACCCAGCGCAAACTGGCAGAAGATGAAATCAAGCTGCTTGCTTTCTACGATCCGTTGACCGGCCTGCCGAATCGCCGCTTGCTGCTCGACCGCCTGCATCAGGCACTGGCTAACAGCGCCCGTAGCCAGCGGCAGGGTGCGCTGGTTTTCATCGATCTGGACAACTTCAAAACGCTGAACGACACGCTTGGACATCCCACGGGAGACATGCTGCTGCAGCAGGTGGCGCAGCGACTTTCCGCGTGCGCGCGTGAAGGCGACACCGTGGCCCGTCTGGGGGGCGATGAGTTTGTGGTGATGCTGGAAAACCTCAGTGAGGACATCAACGAGGCGACTGCGCAACTGGAGAGTGCCAGCGAGAAATTCATGGCCGAACTCAACCGGGTTTACAGTCTGGGCGGCCGGGACTATTACGGAACGTCCAGCATGGGGGTGACGGTATTCGGCAAGCAGGACGAAACGGTAGACGGGCTGCTGAAACAGGCGGATCTGGCGATGTATCAGGCCAAGGCGAGTGGACGCAATTCGCTGCGCTTTTTCGATCCGCAGATGCAGGCCGTGTTTACGGCCCGCGCCACGCTGGAAACGGAGTTGCGAAATGCCGTGCGTGAGGGACAACTCGTTCTCTACTATCAGCCCCAGGTCGACCCCTGGGGACATTCGCTGGGGGCCGAGGCGCTGGTGAGGTGGCAGCACCCCCAGCGTGGGCTTGTTTTACCGAATGATTTCATTCCCCTGGCCGAGGAGACCGGCTTGATCATGCCTTTGGGTTTCTGGGTGCTGGAGACAGCCTGTGCCCAGTTGTCGGCATGGGCTGAGCAGAAGGAAGCCGCTCACCTGACACTGGCCGTCAACATCAGCATCCAGCAGATCCATCAGCCGGACTTCGTCGAGCAGGTCTTGTCCATACTGGATCACACCGGGGCAAACCCGGAAAGGCTCAAGCTGGAACTGACCGAAAGTCTGCTGATGGATAACGTGGAAGACACGATTGCCAAAATGATTGCGCTGAAAGCCCGCGGTGTGGGGTTTGCGCTTGACGATTTTGGAACGGGCTACTCTTCTTTGTCCTACCTGAAGCGTCTGCCGCTGGAAAAGCTGAAAATCGACCGTTCCTTCGTCATGGATGTCCTTACCGATGCCAACGATGCAGCAATTACCCAAACCATCGTTGCACTCGCCCAGAGCATGAATCTGTCGGTGATCGCCGAGGGCGTGGAAACCGAGGCGCAGCGCGACTTTCTGAACCGCAATGGCTGCCACGAGTATCAGGGCTATCTGTTCAGCCGACCGCTACCACTGGAAGCGTTTGGCCAGTATCTCAAGCGGGCCCAACGCAGCATCGCGGCGTGACCCTCGGCTGGTTGTGCGGCGCACGATTGCGTCGGCTTTCGCGGGCCCGGTTCATGGATTGGATACGGGTTTGCGGTTATCCCTGGCTGGACCGGACTCTCACCCTCCTTTGCGCAGATCATTCACCGGCAATGTGCAAAATTCACTTGATTTCTTTCCGTCTGTTATCAAGATATGTATATCCTTTATGGATTTTGGCCCTTGCCTAAATGCGTTCGCAGGCAAAGTCCGTTGCTGATCAACCCGTGTTCAATCCAAAGGATCGTTCTATGCAATTTAGTAAACTGGTTGTCGCCCTTGTGGCAATGACAGCAGGGCCTGCCACATCATGGTCTGCCGAGCCGATCCAGCCGGTTCCTGCCGCCAAGGTCAAGAATACAGGCATGGTTGAACTCGGCAAGAAACTGTTTTTCGATCCGCGCCTGTCGATGTCCGGCTTTATTTCCTGCAACTCCTGCCACAACCTGTCGATGGGCGGAAGCGATAACCTGAAGACCTCGATCGGCGATTACTGGCAGCAAGGCCCGATCAATTCGCCCACCGTGCTCAACTCCAGCATGAATCTGGCGCAGTTCTGGGACGGCCGCGCCAAGAACCTGAAAGAGCAGGCGGGCGGCCCGATCGCCAACCCGGGCGAGATGGCTTCTTCGCATCAGCTGGCCGTGGACGTGCTGAATTCGATCCCGGCCTACAAGCTTGAGTTCAAGCAGGCATTTGGCAAGGATTCCGCCAATATCGACATGGTGACCGATGCCATCGCAGCCTTCGAGGAAACCCTGGTGACGCCGGATTCCCGCTTTGACCAATACCTGAAAGGCAACAAGAAGGCGCTGACCAAGACCGAACTGAGCGGCTACAAGCTGTTCAAGGACAGTGGCTGTACGGCCTGTCACTACGGCCCGGCAGTGGGCGGTACCTCGTTCCAGAAAATGGGTCTGGTTGCCGAGTACGACACCAAGAACAAGGCGCAGGGCGTCGCCGGCCTCACCGGCAAGGATGCCGATCGCATGATGTTCAAGGTGCCCACCTTGCGCAATGTGGAACTGACCTATCCTTACTTCCACGACGGCGAAGCCGAGACCCTGGAAGAAGCGGTGGAAGTCATGGGCAAACTGCAGTTGGGGCGTGCCTTCACCGCGCAGGAAGTCGACGACATCGTGGCCTTCATGAAGACGCTTACCGGCAAACAGCCCGACTTCAAGTTGCCGATCCTGCCGCCTTCCAACAACACCACGCCGAAACCCAAACCATTCGGCTGATCCGGCTCCTGCAAAAACGGCCGCTTTCCAGTGGCCGTTTTTTTTTGGCTGAAATGTCGCGTATTCGCTTCAGTGAAGAAGCGGGTATTGCAGCAGGTAAACCCCGGCACCGGCGAAGTAGCCAAGCAGGGCGAGGCCGCTGATTTTGCGCACGTACCAGAAGAAGTGGATCTTCTCCAGGCCCATTGCTGCGACCCCCGCCGCCGAGCCGATGATGAGAATGGAGCCACCGGTTCCAGCGCAATATGCGAGGAACTCCCAGAGAAAATGGTCGGTCGGGTAGAGCGCCAGGTCGTACATCCCCATGGCTGCCGCCACCAGCGGTACGTTGTCGACGATCGCGCTGACCAGGCCGATGCTCAGCACGATCACGTCCGGCCGGCCGACCGTGTGTTCCAGCCATTGGGCCAGCGACGCCAGAATGTGCGTGTGTTCGAGCGTAGCCACCGCCAGCAGGATGCCGATGAAAAAAACCAGCGAACTCATGTCGATCCGGCTCAGGGCGTGAACCAGCGTCAGCGGCTGCCGGGCAGCCTCCTGCTTGTGACGATGCAGCAAATCGCCGGCCAGCCACAGGATGCCGAGCCCGAACAGGATGCCCATGAAGGGCGGCAGGTGGGTCACGGTTTTGAAGGCTGGCACGGCCACCAGGATGCCGACTCCCAGATAGAACATGAGATTGCGCTCGAATGCGGCTGTTGGCTCGCCCTGAATGTTGTCCGCCCGCGGAGGAGCGTCCACGGCCCGGCCACGCAAGGCATAGGCGGTCACGGCCAGCGGTACGATCATGCTGACCAGTGACGGCAGAAAGACGTTCTTCATGATCGCCAGGCTGGTGATCTGGCCGCCGATCCACAGCATGGTGGTGGTGACGTCGCCGATGGGGGTCCAGGCGCCGCCAGCGTTGGCGGCAATCACGATGATGCCGGCAAAGAACAGGCGGTCGTCATGTTGGGCCAGCAGCTTGCGCATCAGCGAAATCATCACGATGGTGGTGGTCAGGTTGTCCAGAATGGCGCTAAGAAAAAACGTCACGAATCCGATCTGCCATAGCAGTGTGGTCAGCCTGGCCGTCTTGATACGCGTCGTGATGACTTCAAAGCCGTTGTGGGCATCGACCACCTCGACGATCGTCATCGCGCCCATCAGGAAAAACACGATCTGGGCTGTACCCATCAGCGACTCGCCCAGCTGTTCACTCACGAGATGCGTGTCGCCAGCCAACAGAGCGTAGAGCGTCCACAGCAATCCCGCGCCGATCAGGGCCGAGGCAGACTTGTTGATGTTGAGCGGGTGTTCCAGCGCGATGGCCGCGTAGGCGAGGATGAAAATGATGACCAGAGCGGTGAGCATGTCGATTGCCCGGGCGGGCGGTTTGGCGGTGACTGCCGATGATAATCAAAAAAATCGGGCCGCCTCCTAAAGGCGACCCGCGCGATTCCAGATGCTTGCTGCGACTTACAAGGGTCGGGTAATCACTACTGCACCGCGCAGTTCGCCTTCCTTGTATCCGGTGGCCTGATCCAGCGGATAGTCGGTGATCAGGCGGGCTTTCACGCCTTCGGCAATGGTATCGGCCGGGCCGTGACAGGTCAGGCAGACCGGCTGGATGGCAATGGCCTTGGCGTAATGCAGGTGCTTGCCAGTCGAGTCGGTGACCACCTGGGCAAATTCCATGGTGTCAGCCTTCTCGCCGTTTTTCATGCGCTCGGTAAACGAAGCCAGTGCCTCGGCCTGCCATGCGTTGGGCACACCGGTTTTGGCGTTGCGCGCGCGGGTGCCGACACGGCTGACCTGCCAGCCGGTCTGTTTGGACAAATCCGCTGCGATCTGCGGAGCGATTTCCTTGCACACGCTGATCGATTGCGCGGGGCCATTCTGGTTGATGGATTCTTTGAGCTTGCCGCCCAGCTGCGTCGCCAGGGTTTTTGCCACGGCGCGGCTTTCTTCAATCTGCTTGGGTTGCGCAGCTTCAACTTTGGTTTCGACCTTGGTTTCGCCGGTCGCGCAGGCGGCCAGCAGCAGGGTGAGGGGAATGATCAGCTGTGTTTTCATGGGAGGACTCCTGTGGGTTAAGAAAAAATAAGGTGCGGGGTGTGGGGTTGACCTAGTGTCCTTCGACGCAGATTTCCTTGCGCAGCACCGCAAGCGTGGTGCGCCAGACCAGCATGGCGATCACGAGGCTCAGCAGGCCCAGCAGGCCGGCGGCAAGCCAGCCGTAGAAGGCCGCGCCGGTTTGCTTCGCCATCAGCAGCGTGGCAATAGTCATGGCGGCGATGGGGAAGGAATACGCCCACCATGACAGGAAGAACTTCAGTCGCGTGAAATAGCGGTATTGCGTGAAGAGCAGCAGGGTGAAGATGAGGCCGGTGAAATACAGTACGCGTGCGAAGGCATCCACTTCGCCCACCAGATTGAACCAGGAAATGAAGCCCACGGCGGGCGGCGCGATGAAGATGAACAGCGTCGGCATGAAGCGGTCCGGCAGGCTGCCATGGAAAATCAGGCGGTTGAAAATGATCGTAGTCAGAATCGGCCAGAAGAACAGGCCAATGCTGAAAAAGAACCACGAGATATCGGCCGGCGCATGGTGCACGCCCGCGATCGGAATCAGGATGTTGCCCACCACCGGAATGAACCAGGCCGGGTTGAGGTGTGCGATTTCATATTTGGTGTGGTGGATCCAGGACGACAGCACGTAGAGCGTGATGCCCAGATGCAATACGGAGCCGATGGCCCAGAGCCAGTAGGACAGCGCCGGCTGCAGCTGCACGTAGGCGATGGACAGCAGCAGAATGCTGATGGAAATACTGGGGATGAAGGCGAGCTTGACCGGGTGGCGGATCTCGCCCATGACCTCGCCGGGGTACTTGATGGCTTTGAGCGCATAGATCACTGCCAGCACCACGAACAGAATCGTGGTGAAGGCCAGCAGCATCGAACTGACGCAGCAGCCGGGGTCGAAAACATGTTCGGCCCGGTTCCAGGCAATGCTGAATCCGGCCAGTCCCATGATGATGGAGAACCCCGAGACCGGGAAACTCTTCAGGCGCGAACCTGATTCGGGGTGGTTGGTTTCAGTCATGTCTGGCTCCGTTTCTATGCGTTAGCGATATGTTGGCAAGGCAGGCTGAAAAGGATGGCGAGAATCATGGGCTCAGCGTGATCGTGTTGACCGGTTTGCACCGTCGCCCAAGCGCGGGCCCGGCCTCGAAGTTCATGTGCGTCACGATCTAGGCGGCTGCGTGCTCGCAGGCATGGACGGCTTCGCCCTGGTTGCGCATGTGGTCGGCCAGCCTGGCGATGGCGTCATACAGTTCGCTGCGCAGGGTGGCGTCGGCCACCGTCTCTTCCAGCGCGAGCTTCATGCACAGCAGCCACTGGTCGCGTGCGTCGCTGTCGACCTTGAACGGCAGGTGGCGGCGGCGCAGCATCGGATCGCCGTATTTTTCGATGAACAGTTGCGGGCC
>JAGVGD010000174.1 GCA_020057245.1 Thiobacillus sp.
CACGCTGGCGCATGCCGGCGCATCGGCCGATCGCCTGCGCCAGCTGGCAGATTTTGTCGTGGAGCGCGCCTTCTAAATGACGTGGCCTTTGCTCGACACCCTGAATTCGCCGGCCGACCTGCGCGCCCTGCCGCCCGCCGACCTGCCAAAGCTGGCTGAAGAACTGCGTGCGTTCCTGGTCGAATCGGTCGCGCAGACCGGCGGCCATCTAGCCTCCAACCTGGGTTCGGTGGAACTGACGCTGGCGCTGAACTATGTATTCGACACGCCGAGCGACCGCATCGTGTGGGATGTCGGCCACCAGAGCTACACCCATAAAATTCTCAGCGGCCGCCGCGCCGCCATGGCCGGACTGCGGCAGCCGGGCGGCATCGCCGGTTTCCCGCGCCGCGCCGAGAGCGAACACGACGCATTCGGCGTCGGCCATTCCAGCACCTCGATCTCGGCTGCGCTCGGCATGGCCGAGGCCTTTCGTCAAACGGGCTCCAGCCAGCGCGCAGTCGCGGTGATTGGCGACGGCGCGATGACGGCAGGCATGGCTTTCGAAGCCCTGAACAACGCCGGCGCCACCGACCTGCCGCTGCTGGTGGTGCTGAACGACAACGACATGTCGATCTCGCCGAACGTCGGCGCGCTCAACAACTACCTGGCACGCCTGATGTCCGGCAAGTTTTACGCCGCCGCCCGCCGCGCCGGCGAAAAAGTCCTGTCGGTGGCGCCGCCGATCCGCGAACTCGCCAAGCGCGCCGAAGAACACATGAAGGGCATGGTCACGCCCGGCACGCTGTTCGAGGAATTCGGCTTCAACTATATCGGCCCCGTCGACGGCCACGACCTCGACGTACTGCTGGATACGCTATCCAATATCAAGCAGCTCAGCGGCCCGCAGTTTCTGCACGTCGTCACCCGCAAAGGCAAAGGCTACGCCCCGGCCGAAGCCAATCCCTGTCTGTATCACGGCGTGTCGCGCTTCGACCCTGTCGCCGGCGTTACGGAAAAAGCCGGCGGCAAGCCGACCTACACCCAGATTTTCGGCGACTGGCTGTGCGACATGGCCAAGGCCGATCCGCGACTGGTCGGCATCACCCCGGCGATGCGCGAAGGCTCGGGTCTGGTGCGTTTTTCGCAGGACTATCCGAAGCGCTATTTCGACGTCGGCATCGCCGAGCAGCATGCGTTGACGTTTGCCGCTGGCCTCGCCTGCGAAGGCGTCAAGCCGGTTGTCGCGATCTACTCGACCTTCTTGCAGCGCGCGTACGACCAGCTGATCCACGACATCGCCCTGCAGGACCTTCCGGTGATGCTGGCGATCGACCGCGCCGGTCTGGTCGGCGCCGACGGCCCCACCCACGCCGGCAGTTTCGACCTGAGCTTCCTGCGTTGCATCCCCAATATGCTGATTGCCGCGCCCTCGGACGAAAACGAATGCCGCCGCCTGCTGACCACCGCGTTTCTGCACAACGGTCCTTCGGCGGTGCGCTACCCGCGCGGCAGCGGTAAAGGCGCTGCCATCGAGCCCGGCCTCGAACCGCTTGAACTGGGCAAGGGCATCCTGCGCCGCAGCGGCCACGACATTGCACTGATTGCATTCGGCAGCCTGGTTGCGCCCGCGCTGGCGGCTGCCGAAGCGCTCGACGCCAGCGTCGCCGATATGCGCTTCGTGAAACCGCTGGACCTGGATTTGCTGCGCGAACTGTCGCATCGCCATAGGTTGCTGGTGACGCTGGAAGAAAACGTGGTGGCCGGCGGCGCCGGCGCCGGCGTGGCCGAAGCGCTGTCCGCACTCGGTATTCAGGTGCCCGTACTGCATCTCGGCTTGCCCGACCGCTTCATCGAACACGGCGACGTTGCCGCCATGCTGGCTGAATGCGGTCTCGATTCGACGGGCATCGAACGCGCTGTCCGCCAGCGGATAACCCTATTACCCTAGTAGTTTACTCAACTATTATGGCAGTTTATACTGAGTCTAAACTGAACCCATAAGGAGCCTGCCATGAACCAAGTTTGCGATACCGCCGTCTGCATGCCCGACGTACAAAGCTCGGTCGACACCCGGCAAATCGCCATCAACAAGGTCGGCATCAAAAGCATCCGCCACCCGGTCCGGGTCGCGGACAAGACGGGCGGCGTTCAGCACACCATTGCCAACTTCAACATGTACGTGTACCTGCCGCACAACTTCAAGGGCACCCACATGTCGCGCTTCATCGAAATTCTCAACACGCGCGAGCGTGAGATTTCGGTCGAGAACTTCGAAGGCATGCTGCGCCAGATGGTCGAACGTCTGGAAGCAGAATCGGGCTACATCGAAATGAGCTTCCCCTACTTCGTCAACAAGGCCGCGCCGGTTTCCGGCGTGCAGAGCCTACTCGATTACGAAGTCACCTTTGTCGGCGCGATCGAGAGCGGCAAATTCACTCACACCACCAAAGTGCTGGTGCCAGTGACCAGCCTGTGCCCCTGCTCGAAGAAAATCTCCGAATACGGCGCGCACAACCAGCGCTCGCACGTGACCGTCACCGCACAAACCAATGGTTTTCTGTGGATCGAGGATCTGGTGCGCAAGGTCGAGGATCAGGCATCGTGCGAGTTGTTCGGTCTGCTGAAACGTCCGGACGAAAAATGGGTGACCGAGCGCGCCTACGACAACCCCAAATTCGTCGAAGACATCGTCCGTGACGTGGCTGCGGCCATGAACGCCGAGCCGCTGATCGATGCCTACATCGTGGAAGCCGAAAATTTCGAGTCGATCCACAATCACAGCGCCTATGCGCTGATCGAGCGAGACAAAACCAAGCATTGATTTCCGCTGCTTGAAATGACCAAGGCCTGCGATTGCAGGCCTTGTTTTTGGGTACGCTGAGAATCAATAGCGCTGGGTCAGTGTCATGGTCTGACCATCGCGCTTCATTTCCATCCGGTTGAGAAAGCTCATCCCCAGCAGCGGCACACTCAGGCCGGACTCCACCACCATGCCATCCACCTGATTGAGCACGATCCCGCCCACTTTGACCGTGTTGAATTTGACGTGCCAGGCCGGCACGACGCCCCCTGCAGTATTCACCCCCGTAGCTTGCCCAGCCCGGTAGTCGAGTCCGATGCGACGCGCCTCGGATGCATTGATGGCGATCGCAGTGGCCCCCGTATCGACCAAAAAAGTGACGGGATAGCCATTCAGAGAGCCCATCGCCGCAAAGTGCCCCCGCGCATCGGCTGTCAGCGACACGGACTGGCGCGTTCCCTCTGGCGTTCCACCCGCGAACGATTGCCCCATGGTGAGGCTGCGGCGCTTGCCGTCGACCTCGATGCTGGCGCTGGCGGAATCGGCCGCAATCAGCTTCACGCCCTGGACGGTCTGACCCACGCTCAGCGTACGCGGCTTGCCGCCGTCGATGCTCACGATGGCCTTGTCCTTGAACAGGCCCATGACCGAAACGCTGGCTGCCCATGCCGCTGAACTGGCGACACAAACTCCGGCTAAGATAGCTACGAAAAATTTTTTCTTGAGTGCCATCATGAATCCTGTTCTGGTTTTTCGTCATTCCCCGACCGAAGGGCCGGGCTATTTCACCACGTTTCTGGATCGCCACGGCATCCCCTGGCAACTGGTCCGCATCGACGCGGGCGATGTCGTGCCCGAAACCCTTAACGGCATTTCTGGACTGTGCTTGATGGGTGGGCACATGAGCGTCAACGACGACCTGCCCTGGATACCGCCGGTGCTGAACCTGATCCGCCAGGCAGTCGCAGCCGACGTGCCGGTGATCGGCCATTGCCTGGGCGGACAGCTGATGTCGAAAGCGCTCGGCGGCTCCGTCAGTCAGAATCCGGACAAAGAAATCGGCTGGGGCGATGTCCGCATCACCGACCCCGAAGCGGCGCGCCCCTGGCTGGGTAGCACCATGCAATCGATGCCCGCCTTTCACTGGCACGGCGAAACCTTCAGCGTGCCGCCCGGCGCCACGCGGATTCTCGAAAGCGCCTGGTGCGCCAACCAGGCCTTCGTACTGGACGATCGCCATATCGGAATGCAGTGCCACGTCGAAATGACGCCCGAACTCATCGCCAGCTGGTGCGAAAACGGGGCAGCCGAAATCGCCGCCAGCGGGAGCCCGGGCGTGCAGTCGCCCGATTTGATCCAGACAGACGTCGAAGCGCGTGCCGCCCAACTGCACCAACTGGCCGACAAAATTTATTCCCGCTGGATTCAAGGGCTTAGCCGATCAGCCCCCCAGCCCTGCTGGACAGTCGCTTGATGCGGCGTAGGATAAGCGCCGGGTTAAACCCTGCCTTACCCGCATCATCTGAAATAACGGAGGATTTATGGAAAACGTCGACTACACCAATTTCGATTTTGGTGAACGCCTGAATGGTTTCATTCACGAAGTCATGAATTACGGCGGTGCACCCCGCGCCGAGAGCGACCTCACCGAAGGCCAAAAGGTCTTTACGCGGGCAGTCAAGCGCGAGATGGTGAAATACGCCGACCCCAACCGCCACGGCTATCCGCACAACCTGCTGGAACAAATGGAATCCTTCACCCGCACGATCGGGGATCTGCACAATTCCTATTTCGATTCCGGCATGCGCAAGGTCAGCGACTGCCTCTACAACCGCTGGAAAATGCTGTACGACGAGACCAAAAAACTCGCCGCAGCGGGTGGCGACACCAAGCCGGCCTGGGTGGACGTCATCAAGACCGAGCAGACCGACATGCCGGCCTTCTTCGACGCATAAGCTCCTGTTTACAAATAAAAAAGCCCGGATAATCCGGGCTTTTTTATTTGCCGCCCGCAATATCAGCCCCACTTATCCTTTTATAAAAATAAAGCATTATTCATGCGCCAACCGCGGTGCTATCCTGCGCAGACTCTAATACCCACATAAAATCTGAGGAGACAGCATGTCCAAACTGGTACGCCCCCACGGCGGCGGAGAACTCAAACCCCTGTTGCTGACAGGAGATGCCCTTGCCGCCGAGAAAACGCGTGC
Organism: Thiobacillus sp.; assembly: GCA_020057245.1. Lineage (GTDB taxonomy): Bacteria > Pseudomonadota > Gammaproteobacteria > Burkholderiales > Thiobacillaceae > Thiobacillus. The sequence continues at coordinate 4,993 of JAGVGD010000174.1, forward strand.
CGCGTCGCTGCCCAAGATCAAACTGAGCTCGCGCGAAACCGGCGACCTCATCATGATGGGCATCGGCGGCTTCACGCCGCTGGACGGGTTCATGACCCGCGCCGACTGGGAAGGCGTATGCGACGGCTTCAAGATGGCCAGTGGCCTGTTCTGGCCGATCCCGGTCACCCTCTCCACCGACGACGAGACCATCAAGGCGGGTGACGATGTGGCGCTGGTGGATGGCGAATCCGGCGAGATCATGGGCACCATGAAGGTGACCGAAAAATACGGTATCGACAAGGCGCACGAGTGCATGCAGGTCTACAAGACCACCGACCTCGAACACCCCGGCGTGAAAATGGTCATGGCCCAGGGCAAGTACAATCTGGCCGGCCCGGTCAAGGTGCTGTCCACCGGCAGTTTCAAGGAGGAATACGGCGACCAGTTCATGACCCCCGCCGAAACCCGCGCCAAGTTCGAGCAATTGGGCTGGTCCAAGGTCGCCGCCTTCCAGACCCGCAACCCGATGCACCGCAGCCACGAATACCTAGCCAAGATCGCCATCGAAACTATGGACGGCGTGCTGGTTCACTCGCTGCTCGGCGCGCTGAAACCGGGCGACATTCCCGCTGAAGTCCGTTCCGAAGCCATCTCGGTGCTGGTCGAGAACTACTTTGCGCCCAATACCGTCATCCAGGCTGGCTACCCGCTCGACATGCGCTATGCCGGCCCGCGCGAAGCGCTGCTGCATGCACTGTTCCGCCAGAATTACGGCTGCTCGCACCTGATCGTCGGCCGCGACCACGCCGGTGTAGGCGACTACTACGGCCCGTTCGACGCACAGAAAATTTTCGACGAAATCCCCAAGGGCTCGCTCGAAACCCAGAACATGAATATCGATTGGACCTTCTGGTGCAACAAGTGCGGCGGCATGGCCTCGCAGCGCACCTGCCCGCACACCAAGGACGACCGCATCCTGCTGTCCGGCACCAAGGTGCGTTCGATGCTGTCCGAAGGCCAGGATCTGCCAGTCGAATTCAGCCGCCCGGAAGTCGCCAAAGTGCTGCAAAAGTATTACGCCGGCCTGACTGCCGAGCAGAACGTCAAGATCGAACTGAAGGGCCACTCGGCCGCATGATTTTCCCCGGGCAGCGGCCACGCTGCCCGGGACAAGGGTTTTAGGACACGAGCCTACCGGAAGCGGACTCGCGATACGCCCCGGCCAAGGACGGGTTCAGTTCTAATCGGACCGCGACGTACGCGGATAGTTAGCTAACTTTTAAGGAGACTGTAATGCCAACCTATGTTCGTACCGACAAGTGCGACGGCTGCAAAGGTCAGGATAAGACCGCTTGCATGTACATCTGCCCGCACGATCTGATGAAGCTGGACAAGGACGGTTCGGAGACCGGCCACGCCATGCGCGCATTCAACCAGGAGCCCGAGCAGTGCTGGGAGTGTTATTCCTGCGTGAAAATTTGCCCGCAGCAGGCGATCGAATGTCGTCACTACGCTGACGTTGTGCCGCTGGGCGGCATGGTGCAGCCGCTGCGTGGTTCCGACTCCATCATGTGGACCATCAAGTTCCGCAATGGCGTGCTGAAGCGTTTCAAGTTCCCGATCCGCACCACGCCCGAAGGCTCGATCGATCCCTATGGCAACAAGCCCATGCCCAAGATGGCTGAAATCGAATCGACTGGTTCGTTCACCCGCGACATGATGGGTGGCTACCGTGCTGGCAACCCTGCCGAACTGATCCGCAAGTAATCCCGGTTAAATAGAGAGGTAAACGAAATGGCTGGAACATTTGGTAATCCCGAAGTAATCCAGGAGGAAGTAGACATCCTCCTGATCGGCGGTGGCATGGCATGCTGCGGCGCCGGTTACGAAGTCATGCGCTGGGCCGATGCGGCCAAAGCCGAAATGGGCATCGACCTGAAAATCAAGCTGGTCGACAAGGCTGCAATGGACCGTTCCGGCGCTGTGGCGCAGGGTCTGTCCGCAATCAACACCTACATCGGCTCCGAGCAGGATCCCGCCGACTACGCCCGCATGGTCTCCAACGACCTGATGGGCATCACCCGCGACGACCTGGCCTACGACCTCGGCCGCAACGTGGATGATTCCGTGCACCTGTTCGAAGAATGGGGTCTGCCGATCTGGAAAACCGACGAAAACGGCGAGCGTCATGACGGCGCCCAGGGTCTGCCCGCGCTGAAGGACGGCGGCAAGCCCGTGCGTTCCGGCAAATGGCAGATCATGATCAACGGCGAATCCTACAAATGGATCGTTGCTGAAGCCACCAAGAAGGCGCTCGGCATGGACCGCATCGAAGAGCGTATCTTCATCGTCAAACTGGTCAACGACAAGAACGACCCCAACCGCATCGCCGGTGCCGTCGGCTTCTCGACCCGCGACCACAAAGTCGTGGTGTACAAGGCCAAGGCAATTCTGCTGGCTGCTGGTGGTTGCGTGAACATCTTCCGTCCGCGTTCGGTTGGTGAAGGTACCGGCCGCGCTTGGTACCCGGTGTGGAATGCAGGTTCGACCTACGCAATGGCTGCCGAAGCTGGCGCCGAGTTGACCATGATGGAAAACCGCTTCGTGCCCGCCCGCTTCAAGGACGGTTACGGCCCGGTTGGCGCATGGTTCCTGCTGTTCAAGGCACAAGCCGTGAACGCGTACGGCGAAGTCTACATGGTGAAAAACAAGGAACTGCTGAACGACTACCCTCCCTACGGGCAGGCAGCTGTTCCCGCATCGTGTCTGCGTAACCACCTGATGCTGAAGGAAATGAAAGAAGGCCGCGGTCCCATTTACATGGACACCGTGACCGCTTTGGCAAAACTGCGTGAAACGCTGACCCCGCGCGAAGTAAAACACCTCGAAGCCGAAGCCTGGGAAGACTTCCTCGACATGTGCGTTGGCCAGTGCGGCATCTGGGTTGGCGAAAACATCGAGCCGGAGAAGAAAAACTCCGAACTCATGCCGACCGAGCCCTACCTGCTCGGCTCACACTCCGGCTGCTGCGGCATCTGGGTGTCGGGTCCGACCGATATCGGCGCACCGACCTCCGAAGATCACGCCGACGCAGACAAGATCCCGGCTCACCTGCCCAAGGGCTGGAACTGGGGCTATCGCTCGATGACCACGGTCAAGGGTCTGTTCACCGCCGGCGACGGCGTGGGTGCATCCGGCCACAAGTTCTCCTCCGGCTCACACGCCGAAGGCCGTATGTGCGCCAAGTCGATGGTCAAGTACTGCATCGACAACAAGGATATGAAGCCCGAACTCGACACCTCCGTCGAGCAGCTGGTGGAAGACATCTACAAGCCGGTGCGTACCTTCCTGGAGCACAAGGACTACACCACGGCGATCGACGTCAACCCCAACTACATCACGCCCAAGATGCTGCAGTTCCGTCTGCAGAAAATCATGGACGAGTATGTTGCTGGCGTCGCGACCTACTACACGACCAATGCCAACATGCTGGGCGTGGCTGAAGACAAGCTGAACATGCTGAAAGAAGACGCGGAGAAAATGCGTGCAAAAGACCTGCACGAACTGCTGCGCGCCTGGGAAAACTACCACCGTATCCTCACGGCGGAAGCCCACATGAAGCACATCCAGTTCCGTCAGGAAAGCCGTTACCCCGGCTTCTACTACCGCATGGACAAGAACTTTGTCGATGAGGAAAATTGGCACTGCTTCGTGAACTCGGTCTACGACAAGAACTCCAAACAGTGGAACTGCTTCAAACGCGCCCACGTGGATCTGGTCGACAAGTCCAAGCTGTTCAAGCCCGCTGCGCATTAATCCGCGCACGCAGCATGAAGACGGGCACCTTCGGGTGTCCGTTTTTTTTCCGGCAGGCAAAACAGCATGCCCGACAAGGTTTAGCATCCAGCCGAAAGCGCGTAACCTCGCGTTTTCATGTGTGTGTTAAGTAATGGGGTTGCCCCCAAAGAAAGCTGAAATGAACGAAAACGAATTCAAAGACCTGATCGACGACTCCCCCTTCGCGGGCAGCCCGGTCAAACCCATCATGCTGGCAGAAGATGCTCCGCTGCAATTCCGTTGCCACCGCAACGTCAAATGCTGGAACGCCTGCTGCAGCAATATCGACATTCCCCTCACCCCCTACGATGTGCTGCGCCTGAAAAAGCGCCTGGACATGTCATCGGGTGACTTCCTCAAGCAGTACTCGATCCCGTTCGAAATGGACAAGGAAGGCATGCCCGGCATCAAGCTGAATCCGGTCGAAGGCGGGACCGCGTGCCAGTTCATGACCCCTGAGGGCTGCGGCGTGTACGAAGACCGCCCCACTGCCTGTCGTTACTATCCGGTCGCACTGCTGACCATGCGCCGCTCCGACGAATACGTCGATCGCAGCGCTTATGCCCTGGTGCGGGAATCGCATTGCCTCGGCCATTTTGAAGACAAGACCCAGACCATCGAGCAATACCGCGCCGAGCAAGGCGTGGTTGAATACGACGAAAAAGCGCATGCTTGGCGGCAACTGGTGGTCAAGCGCAAGTCGGCCGGTCCCACCATCGGCAAGCCCTCGCCGGTCTCGAACCAGCTGTTCTTCATGGCGAGCTACGACATGGATCGCTTCCGTGCCTTTGTCATGAGCCCGAGCTTCAATGACACCTACGATATCCCGGTCGAAATCATGGCGGCGCTGATCGCCGACGACGAAGTCCTGCTCGATTTCGGCATGAATTTTTTGCGCCACGCCCTGTTCGGCGAAGAGTTCGTCAAACAGCATCCGGGTGCCTACGAAAAACGTGTGGCACGCCGCCGCGCCCTGGCCGAGCAAAACCCGGAAGCCGAAATCGAGCAAAAAATGGCGCGGGAGGACGACCGATATTCGAGCGATCACTAAGCATCATGCGAAGCGCGATCATGATGGGCGGTGTTGCACTGGTACTGGCGACCAGTGTGCAGGCCGCCACGCTTAACAAGTGCATCGATGCGACTGGCCAGGTCACCTATTCCAACCTGCCCTGCCGTAACGCGCACAAGACCCAGGCCGTGGAGATTGATCCAGCCCCCACGCCCGATCCGGTCAGACCGGCTGCGCCCAAACCGGCTTCGGTGAAAGCCACACCGGCGCAAACCCCGCCGGCCTCCGACAACACGCCGCAGGTCAGTACCTATTCCAATGGCAAGCCCACCAAACCCGCCTCGGCGCGCCAGTGCGACAGCCTGAGCGACAAAATGGGCTCGATTTTCGACAAGATGGACGAAGCGCGCCGCAAGGGCTACACCCAGGAACAAATGAACAAGTGGAACCAGGAAATTCAGTCCCTTGAAGCCAAAAAACAGCAGTCCGGCTGCTTTTGATTGCCCCCATGAACGCACGCACGCTTGACCCCGCCCACCACCTGATCGAAAAAGAGCCTTACTACGAGGCCGTCGGCGACGAGATCCAGTTGTTCGAAGCCGCCTACCGGCAGCAGATTCCGGTACTGTTGAAGGGCCCCACCGGCTGCGGCAAGACGCGTTTCATGGAACACATGGCGTGGCGGCTCAAGCGCCCGCTCATCACCGTCTCGTGTCACGACGACCTCACCGCCTCCGACCTGGTAGGTCGATATTTAGTCAAAGGCGGCGAAACCGTGTGGGTCGACGGCCCGCTCACCCGCGCCGTGCGCTGCGGCGGCATCTGCTACCTCGATGAAATCGTCGAAGCACGCAAGGACACCATGGTGGTGATCCATCCGCTGGCCGACGACCGCCGCAATCTGCCGATGGAAAAACTCGGCCAGGTGGTCGAAGCGCCGCCCGAGTTCTGCATGGCGATTTCCTACAACCCTGGCTACCAGAGCGTGCTCAAGGACTTGAAGCAGTCCACCCGGCAACGCTTCGTCGCACTTGAATTCGACTACCCCAGCGCTGCGCTGGAGCGCCGCATCGTCGCCACCGAATCCGGCGTCACCGACGCCATCGCCGACAACCTGGTGCGCTTCGCCCAGATGACGCGCAACCTCAAGGGCAGCGGACTGGAGGAAGGCGCATCGACGCGGCTGCTGGTGCATGCCGGCAAACTGATCGCCGATGGCGTCAGCCCTGTTTCGGCATGCAAGGCGGCCGTGGCGCAGGCCGTCACCGACGATGCCGACATGCTGAAAGCCATCCAGGAACTGTCCTCCTCGATCTTCTGATGGCGTCGCTTTAATCATGGCGCAGCCGCCGCTCACCGCCGGCGAAATGGAGGCCAGCCTCCACGTCTGGCTGGACACCGAGTTCACGTATTACAAGGTCGACCAGCTCGCGCTCGAGCTGGACCGGCTCGCGCGCGACGAGCAGGATTTCATCCTCGGCTGGATTCGCCGAATCGCCTCCACCCACATCACCCTAGCCTGGCAATTCGGCCGCCGTGCGCCGGCCTTGCTGCCGCATATGGAGCTGCGCCTGCTCGAAGCCTGGGCGCTGCACACCTGCGACGTGTTCGACCGCACCGGCCTGCAGAATGCGCTGCGCGTGATGGAGCAGGTCGATAGCTTCGACGTGGTGCAACACAAGAACGATGCGGCCGGCGCACTGTTTGAAGAAATCTCGCCGGTGCTGGGCAACTTTGTCTGCGGCTTGTCGGGACGCCGCTTGCGGATCGAGGAAGGCGACGCCGCCTGGACCGACGGTGAGCGCATCGTGCTGCCGCCGCTGATCGCCGCCCTGCCCGATCGGGACGACAATTTCCAGCTCGCCAAAGTCATGGTGGCGCTGCTGTGGGCGCAAACCCGCTTCGGCACCCTGCGCATCGATCCGCTCGCCGTCACCGCCCACTATCCCGACCCCGAACGCGCGCTGAATCATTTGTACGCGCTCGAAATCCTGCGGCTGTCGGCGCAGATCAAGCGCGAGCTGCCCGGTTTGCATCGCGCGATGCAAGGTTTGCGCAGCCGCCTCGACGCGCCGCTCTCCCCTGCCTGGCAAGCGTTCGAAACCCGACTCGCCGCATCCGACGCAACAGTGGACGATAGCCTGGCCCTGCTCGGTTCAGCCTATGCCGAAGCCGGGTGCCCGCGATTTTCGGATCAAGGCTGCCTGCGCCCGGACGCCATCGCCGCCGCCCGTACCGCACGCCTGGACAAGGAAAAAGCGCGGCTGCGCATCAAGCTCGCCGAACTGCTGGCGGAACAGCAGGCCACGCAGTCGGAAACCCGGCCTGCGTCCGAGCCTGCCCCCGAATTCGATGTCACGCCGCGGGACGAAAATGGTCGACTCGATTTTGAAATCACCCTCGACGATGCGCCCATCGCGCCGCCCGATGGCGTCAGGCAACTGTTGACCTCGATCTATCTCGACTTCGGCGAGATCCCGCCGGACTACCTGACCCCGGCAGGCGAAGGCGAATACGATGCAAGCCGGGTGTTCGACCAGCCCGAAGATCCCGACGCGGTGTGGCAGGGCACCTATCACGAGAAAGGCGCCGAGCTCTACCCGGAATGGGATCATGGCCGCCAGCATTACCGCAAGAACTGGTGCGTGATGCGCGAAAAGACCGTGCCTCCGGTCTACGACGATTTCCATCGCACGACCTTGGGGAAATACGCGGGCGTGGTGAAACACCTGCGCAAGAAATTCGAGGCGCTGCGCGACGAAAACCGCCTCGACAAGCGGCAACCCCAGGGCGATGAAATCGATCTCGACGCGCTGATCGAAGCACTGGCCGATGCGCGCGATGGCAGCGAAATGAGCGACCGCCTGTTCCAGCGCATGCACCGCGCCGAACGCAACATCGCCGTGGTGTTTCTGGTGGACATGAGCGGATCGACCCAGGGCTGGATCAACGAAGCCGAGCGCGAAGCGCTGATCCTGCTATGCGAAGCGCTGGAACTGCTGGGCGACCGCTACGCGATCTACGGCTTTTCCGGCACCACGCGCAAACGCTGCGAACTGTTCCGCATCAAGACCTTCGACGACCGTTACGACGACGAGGTCAAGGCGCGCATCTCCGGCATCCGCCCGCAGGAATACACCCGCATGGGATTTGCCCTGCGCCACATGAGCAAGCTCCTGAATCAGGTGGAGGCCAAAACCCGCGTGCTGATCACGCTCTCGGACGGCCGCCCGGACGACTATTTCGACGTCTATCGCGGCGTATACGGCGTGGAGGACACACGCATGGCGCTGCTGGAAGCCGCGCGCACCGGCATTCACCCCTTCTGCATCACCCTCGACCGCGACGCACGGGACTACCTGCCGCACATGTATGGCGCCGCGCGTTACGTCATTCTGGATGACGTGCGACAATTGCCGGTCAAAGTGACAGACATTTACCGCCGCATCACGACATGAGCCTCGACGAACTGAAAATCGGGTACTTCTACAGCAACGGCGCCTATGGCCGCACCTGGGGCGTGCGTCAGCTCGCCGCAATCGGACACGACACCGAAAGCGGCGAAGCGGTTTACCACTTCAAGGGTGTGGCGGGCATCTGCCGCCGCAAGAAAGGCCATTGCAGCCCGCTCGAGTTTGCGCGCTGGGCGCGTTATCAGGTGGCCTTGCAGGAGAACGACTGGAAGCGCGTCGGCGGCGAAGCGTATCCGCCCGACGAGCCCGTCGCGCTTTAATCAGGCGCCTTGTCAGCCGCCACGGCTGAACCCGTCGCGGACTCATCCTCGACACGCACACCCTGCTCGCCCAGATAATCCATGATCGCGTAGGTCAGCGCATTGCATCCCGTGCCTTCCAGCGCCGATATTGCGAACACCGGCCCGGTCCACTGGTAATCCTTGACGAACTGCGCGACGACCGCCTCGCGCTCGGCTTCATCAACCATGTCCATCTTGTTCAGCACCAGCCAGCGCGGCTTGTCATACAACTGCTGATCGTACTTGCGCAACTCCTCGACAATGGCGCGCGCCTCGCGCACCGGATCGCCGTCTTCCCAGCGCGGCGAGATATCGACCAGATGCAGCAGCACGCGGGTGCGCTGCAAATGTCGCAGGAACTGGTGGCCCAGGCCCGCACCCTCGGCTGCGCCCTCGATCAGACCGGGAATGTCGGCGATAACAAAGCTGCGCTCGCTATCGACCCGCACCACGCCCAGGTTAGGCGCCAGCGTGGTAAACGGATAGTCCGCCACCTTGGGACGCGCTGCCGACACCGCGCGGATAAAGGTCGACTTGCCCGCATTCGGCATGCCCAGCAAACCCACATCGGCCAGCACCTTCAACTCCAGCGCCAGTTCCAGTTCCTCGCCCGGCTCGCCCAGCGTGTGCTGACGCGGTGCGCGGTTGGTGCTCGACTTGAAATGCTGATTGCCCAGCCCGCCCTTGCCGCCTTTGGCCAGGCAAACCTTCTGGCCATTGACAGCCATGTCGGCCACCACCTCGCCGCTGTTGATATCGGTGAACACCGTGCCGACCGGTACGCGCATCGTCAGATCTTCGCCGCCCTTGCCATAGCACTGTGCGCCGCGTCCGTTCTCGCCCTTTTGCGCCTTGTAGATCCGGGTGTAGCGAAACTCGATCAGCGTATTGATATTGCAGTCCGCCACCGCGTAGACGCTTCCGCCGCGCCCGCCATCGCCGCCATCCGGCCCGCCGTTCGGAATGTATTTTTCGCGCCGGAACGAAGCGCTGCCGTCGCCGCCTTTACCCGCCAGCACCTCGATTTTTGCTTCGTCGATGAATTTCATAGTGGAATAATCCTAATGCGTGGTCGCAATCAAGGCCGCACAAACAAAAAAGCCCCATCCGGCGGACAGGGCTTTTTGGCGACCGGTTCGGCCTCAGTTCAAATCAAGCAACCAGCGGCTCGATGCGCACCATACGGCGGCGGGCAGCGCCCTTGACTTCAAACTTGACCGTGCCTTCAGCCTTGGCGAACAGGGTGTGATCCTTGCCAATGCCGACATTGTCGCCGGGATGGAACTGGGTGCCGCGCTGACGCACGATGATGTTGCCCGCCAGAACAAACTCACCGCCGTAGCATTTCACGCCCAGACGTTTCGATTCCGAATCGCGGCCGTTACGCGAACTACCGCCTGCTTTCTTGTGTGCCATTTATTTGCTCCTTATGCGGTAATGCCGCCGATTTGCACTTCGGTGAAGTACTGGCGATGGCCTTGGCTCTTGCGATAGTGCTTGCGACGGCGCATCTTGAAAATCTTGATCTTGTCGCCGCGTGCCTGATTCAGCACCGTGGCGGTGACCGTGGCGCCACGCAGCATGGGTGCACCCACTTTTATGTCGGCACCATTGCCCACCATCAACACTTGGTCGAAGGTGATTTCGCTGCCGATGTCGGCCTCGAGCTTTTCAATTTTAAGTTTGTCGCCAGCGCACACGCGATATTGCTTGCCGCCGGTTTTGATGACTGCGTACATGGGGGTCTCCAACCATTACGAACCCGGGAAAGCGCGAGATTTTAGCGGCGAACCCGAAGTAAGTCAAACGCTACGGCAAGTCTTTATCCGAAACCCGTCCGCTGTGAAAAAGCGGGACGAGGCTGCTACCATTGCAAGATTATCTCAATAACGAGCTTGTATAGCCCAAATCGTGTCTCTGGAGAGCCTGCAAACCTATCTGGCCGACGACATGCATGCCGTCGACCATGTCATCCGCCAAAGCCTGTATTCCGACGTGGCCCTCATTCGCCAGGTGTCCGAATACATCATCAATAGTGGCGGCAAACGGATGCGTCCGGCGCTGGTTCTGCTGTCAGCCGGCTGCTTCAATTATTCGGGCAGCGCCCACCACACCCTCGCCGCAGTGGTTGAATTCATCCACACCGCCACCCTGCTGCACGACGACGTGGTGGACGAATCCGAGCTGCGCCGCGGCCGCGAAACCGCCAACGCCCTGTTCGGCAATGCCGCCAGCGTACTGGTTGGCGACTTTCTCTATTCGCGCGCGTTCCAGATGATGGTGGCAGTCGACAACATGGAGATCATGCGCATCCTGTCCGATGCCACCAACACCATCGCCGAAGGCGAAGTGCTGCAACTGCTGAACTGCCACGACCCCGATATCGACGAAGACAATTACCTGCGCGTCATCCGCTACAAGACCGCCAAGCTGTTTGAAGCGGCCGGTCGGTTGGGTGCGGTCATCAGCGGCGGCACCGATGCCCAGAAAGATGCGCTGGCGCGCTACGGCATGCACCTCGGCACAGCATTCCAGCTGATCGACGACGTGCTGGATTATTCGGGCGACTTCCTCAAGACTGGCAAAAACATCGGCGACGATCTGGCCGAAGGCAAGCCCACCCTGCCCTTGCTGTATGCCATGAAGCACGGCACGCCGGAACAGGCCGCCAGCATCCGCCAGGCAATCGAACACGGCGGCCTCACCGAATTCCAGAGCGTACTCGCCGCTATCAAGGACACGCAGGCCCTGCAGTACACCCGCGAAGTCGCGCAACGTGAAGTTCTGGCCGCAAACGAAGCAATTTCTGTCCTACCTGATTCAAATTCCAAATCAGCTTTGCTACAATTAGCGGCTTTCGCGGTTGACCGTAGCTTTTGACCGCGTTTCGCAGTTCCCGGTAATTCTTCAAAATAGGTGTGGTCTCCACCACACCGCCATCTGCCTCGGGGCGTAGCTCAGCCTGGTAGAGTACTGCGTTCGGGACGCAGGAGTCGGAGGTTCGAATCCTCTCGCCCCGACCACATCCTCATGTGGTTGCCTTTCGCTTCATCACACGCACAACGCGCGTTCCGGCTATCGATTGATCCGGCAAATCAAACTATTTTCCATTAATAATCATCCAGATAGACCCCATCTACGACTAAAGTTGTAGATCCATTTTTTTTGATTGGCGCTAAGGTTCTGTCGTGGAATTTCCACGACTAACCAATCCAAGGAGGCAGTATGAAAAAAATGGGCAAGTTTATGCTGATGCTGGTTGCAGGTTTGATGGCGCTTCCGGCGTTTGCCGCGGTGAACATCAACACCGCCACACAATCCGAGCTGGAAGCCGTCAAGGGACTGGGGCCGAGCAAGGCGCAGTCGATCATTGCTTACCGGGATGCCAACGGCAGTTTCAAGAGCGTGGACGACCTGGATAAAGTGAAAGGCTTTGGCAAAGCCAGTATCGACAAACTCAAGGGCGAACTGACTGTTGGCCCGGACAGCAGCAAGAAAAAATAAGCACGGCCCCGAGGCGCCACAGCGTCTCTTGCGTATCCCGCGGGCCGATCATCATGCGGGATACGCCCCCATCCATTGCAGCCGAAAGCAGACGGGGCTGGCCGAGCCAGTATAATCCGCGCTTTCCTGGCCGTTCTGCTTCTCCATGTCTACCCTTGCCGTCATTCTGATCGCGACTGCCGCCGGCAGTGTGCTGAGCTTGTTGCTCGCAGCGGCATTGGCCTTTTCGGCGCGTCCCAGCTGGATTCCGGTTCTGGTGAGTTACGCCATCGGCGCGCTGCTGGGTGCATCCCTGCTGGAGGTTTTGCCTGAGGCCGTGGAGATGGGCGGCGAGATCGAAACCGTCGGCCAGGCCGTACTGGGCGGCATCCTGATGTTCTTCCTACTGGAAAAACTGGTGTTGTGGCGACACTGTCACGACGAGGTGTGCGAAGCCCACGGCAGTCACGGCCACGGCCATGACCACGGCCGTTCCGGCGCGATGATCATGGTGGGCGATACCTTCCACAACTTTGTCGACGGCATCATCATCGCCGGCGCGTTCATTGCCGATTTCCGGCTCGGCGTGGTCACCACGCTGGCGATTATTGCGCACGAAATTCCACAGGAAATCGGTGACTTCCTGATTCTGCTGCACTCCGGCTATACGCGCACCCGCGCGCTGTTGCTCAATTTTCTGAGCGGTGTCGCCACCTTGGTTGGCGCGCTGATCGGCTATTTCGCACTGTCGATGCTGCAAGGCTGGACGCCGGTTTTGCTGGGTCTGGCGGGCGCGAGCATGTTGTATGTGGCGATGTCGGACCTGATCCCGGGCCTGCACAAACGCGCCGAAATCGGGGCGACCCTGCAGCAGCTAGCGCTGATCGGACTGGGAATCGGCAGCGTCGCCCTGATCGGCCACCTCATCGGCCACGGCCACTGAACGGCGACGACGACGGCCCGGCCGGTCGAATGCGTAGACGAACAAGGCCAGCGGCAGCACGCCCAGAAAAATCAGGATGGCCAGCGCCTTGCCGATGCTGCTGGCGGTAATCGCCATCATCAGAATTACATACGCCCAGCCAATCGCTACGATATACATCTCACTGCTCCATCAGGATTGAACGCCATGGTAACCAAAGCCGCCCCTACCCGCTCACCGACCGTCGGTTTCGTCTCGCTCGGCTGTCCCAAAGCCACTGTCGATTCCGAGCGCATCCTCACGCAGCTGCGCGCCGAAGGCTACGGCATCGTCGGCAGCTACGACGATGCCGACGTAGTGGTGGTCAACACCTGCGGCTTCATCGACGCCGCGGTGCAGGAATCGCTCGAAGCAATCGGCGAGGCGCTGGCGGAAAACGGCAAGGTGATCGTCACCGGCTGCCTCGGCGCCAAGGCCGACGTCATCCGCGAAGCACATCCCAAAGTGCTGGCGGTGTCCGGCCCGCATGCGCTGGATGAGGTGATGCAGGCGGTGCACACGGCGCTGCCGAAGCCGCATGATCCGTTCGAAGACCTGATCCCGCCGGGCGGCGTCAAGCTGACGCCGCGCCACTATGCCTACCTAAAAATTTCGGAAGGCTGCAACCACCGCTGCACCTTCTGCATCATTCCGTCCATGCGCGGCGATCTGGTGAGTCGCCCGGTGGGCGATGTGATGCGCGAGGCCGAAGCGCTGGTAGGCGCCGGCGTCAAAGAGTTGCTGGTGGTGTCGCAGGACACCAGCGCCTACGGCGTGGACGTCAAATACCGCCCGGGCTTCTGGAACGGCCGCCCGCTCAAAACCCGCATGACCGAACTCGCCGGCGCGCTCGGCAGTCTCGGCGCCTGGGTGCGCCTGCATTATGTTTACCCCTATCCCAGCGTGGACGACGTGATTCCGCTGATGGCCGACGGCATCATCCTGCCGTATCTGGATATTCCGTTCCAGCATGCCAGCCCGCGCATTCTCAAGTTGATGAAGCGCCCCGGCGCCGTCGAAAAAACCCTCGACCGCATCCAGTCCTGGCGCGCCGCTGTGCCCGATCTCACCTTGCGCTCGACCTTCATCGTCGGCTTTCCCGGCGAGACCGATGCCGAGTTCGAAGAGCTGCTGGCCTTCCTCAAGGCAGCGCAACTGGATCGCGTCGGCTGCTTCAAGTATTCGCCGGTTGAAGGCGCGCTGGCCAACGAGCTGCCCGACGCCGTGCCGGAAGACCTGAAGGACGAACGCCTGGAACGCTTCATGGAAGTCCAGGCGGAAATTTCGGCGGCCCGGCTCGACGCCAAGATCGGCCGCGAGATCGAAGTCATCGTCGACGAAGAAGATGAAGTCGGCACCCTCGCGCGCAGCCATGCCGATGCGCCGGAAATCGACGGCGTGGTGTATCTCGAAGGCGTGTTTGATCTGGAGCCCGGTACGCGCCTGAAAGTACGCATCGACGAAGCCGACGAACACGACCTGTGGGCGACGCCGCTCTGAATCGGGAAGGCTGGCTCAGGCCAGCATTGTGACGAGCGGACGCGGCCGTCGCCAAACTTTCCAGGCATCCACACGCTGTAGCAGCAACCCCTGCCCACTGACCGGATCGAGCAGCTGCAGGCCGCTCGAATCCAGCGTGCGCAAGGCCGCGCGCAGCGGCGCAAACCAGCTCAATTCCAGCGCCCGCAGCGCTTCGCGCCAGCCGTAGGCATCGCCGCACTGGCCGGCAGGCGTCAACTCATCCAGCAACACAAGGCCCGGCGTTTTCAGCATGGCCGGATCCAGTAGCGGCGGCAGCGGCAAAGTCCTGACTCCGCAGAAGGCAGCCAGCGCACGCGCCGTCTCGTCATTCGCATACACCGCCGGCGCATCTTTGGGCACGGCAGGCTGAATGCCGCCGCCCCACAACCACAGTGAATTCACCGGCAACTCACCGCGCGCTTCGCGTGCCTGGTTGACCGGGTGCTCGAACAGCAGCATCTGCAACTCGTTCAGCACACTGCGCAAACGCCGGGCGTCCTCGCCCTGCGGCTGCAAGGGCTGAATATCACGCCCGCACGCCACCGACAGCGGCGTCGTGCGCAAATCGGGCGCCTGCGCAAACTGCAGATACCAGTGGGTGGGGTGCAGCGGCTGCGGACTCAGGCTGTCGCCAAAATGCTGGCTGATGCTGGCAACCAGCGCAGCGGCTTCCTGTTGCGTCAGCGCGAAAGCCCCGCTGTCCGCCAGCACGATGCGGTCGCGCATCACCCGCAAGTGCACCGGGTCGGCGCGCAGCCAGTAGCCTGCTCCGCTGCCGCCGTCTGCTGTGGCGGTCACCGGCGCCAGCGGCCAGTCCTGCTGGCGGTCGATACCCAGTGCG
>JAGVGD010000082.1 GCA_020057245.1 Thiobacillus sp.
CCGGTGTCCATGCCCTTCTTTTCCATCGTCGCCATGTCGGCTTCGGCGACGCTGCCTTGCTTGCATTCGGCGATGAAGCCAGCGAGCGCGGGATTGTTTTCAGCCGCGCGGGTAGCAAGCGGATGCTCGGCGGCGACGGCAACGAAGGTCACGCCCATCAGGGTGTCGGCACGGGTAGTGAACACCCACAACAGTTCTTCTCCCCCCTTTGCAAAAGGGGGGGCGGGGGGGATTTGGAACGCCAGCCGCACGCCCACGCTCTTGCCGATCCAGTTGGCCTGCATGGTCTTCACCCGCTCCGGCCAGCCCGGCAGATTGTCGAGGCCGGAGAGCAATTCCTCGGCGTACTGCGTGATGCGGAAGAAGTACATCGGGATGTCGCGCTTTTCGACCAAGGCGCCGGAGCGCCAGCCGCGGCCCTCGATCACCTGCTCGTTGGCGAGCACGGTCTGGTCGATCGGGTCCCAGTTGACGGTGGCCATCTTCTTGTAGATCACGCCCTTCTCGAACAGACGGGTGAACAGCCATTGCTCCCAGCGGTAGTAGTCCGGCTTGCAGGTGGCGAGTTCGCGCGACCAGTCGATCGCCAGCCCCAGCGCCTGCAGCTGGGTGCGCATGTGGTCGATGTTGGCGTAGGTCCAGGCGGCGGGCGGCACGTTGTTGGCAATGGCCGCGTTTTCCGCCGGCAGGCCGAAGGCGTCCCAACCCATCGGCTGCATCACGTTGAACCCGCGCATTGCGTGGTAGCGCGCCAGCACGTCGCCGATGGTGTAGTTGCGCACGTGGCCCATGTGCAGCTTGCCCGAGGGGTAGGGAAACATCGACAGGCAATAGTATTTGGGGCGATCGGAAGATTCGCTGGCGCGATAGGCCTGGCTGGCGGTCCATTGCGCCTGCGCCGTGCGTTCGATTTCCGAGGGAAGGTATTTTTCTTGCATGAAAACTGCTCAAATGGGTAAAAGTGCCGACCGGCAATTATACCTACCCTCCCGTCAGCCGCCGCCTGGCTGTTGCCGGGCTCCACTTATCTGAAAGCGCGCCATGTCAAACCGAATCTCCCGTTGGTTGCTGATCATTCTGCTGGCCGGATGGCAGGGGGCCTGGGCGGATACGGCGACGGTGACGGCCGCGCCAGCCGCCGCTGCGTCCGAGGCCGATGCCGTGCTGCAGCAAATGCAGGCGGCGCCCGCGCGCGGCCTGCTCTATGCCATCAGCAAGCAGGGCCAAACCGCCTATCTGTTCGGCACCATCCATGTCGGCCGCGCCGACTTTTTCCCGCTGGATCTGATCGCCACGCAGGCGATGGTGCAATCGAGCGAACTGGTGGTGGAGCTCGACGCCAGCCAGATCGACAAGATGCAGGCCGGGCTGCAGCGCTATGCCGCCTTGCCGCCGCCGCAAACGCTCGACACTCTGCTGTCCCCAGCCTTGCGGAAGCGCCTGCACACCCAGCTCGATGCTCTGGCGATTCCACGCGCAGCGGTGCAAGGCTGGAAGCCCTGGATGGCGAGCTTGACGCTGACCGTGGGCGCGCTGAAAAAGCTCGGTTACGGCTTTGAATACGCCACCGAGTTTTATTTCATCGGCATTGCGAATGCGCTTGGCAAGCCGGTGACCGAGCTGGAAGGCATCGATTACCAGTTCCAGTTGTTCGACAGCATCCCGCCGCAGGATCAGCTCGTCTATCTCGACGAATCGCTCGGCTATCTGGAAACCGACGACATGCGGGCCGACACCCAGGCGCTGATCGACGCCTGGCTCGCCCATGACCCGGCGGCGCTGCAGCAGATCACCGTCAAGTCGTTGCAGCGCGCCCCGCGTTCCGCGGACTGGATGAAACAGAAGCTGTTCACCGAACGCAACCTGCGCATGAGCGAAAAAATCGAACAGATGCTGGCAGACGGGAAAACGCCGTTCGTCGCCGTTGGCGCGCTGCATCTCACGGGTGCGGACGGCCTGCCCGCGTTGCTGGAACAACGCGGTTACCGCGTCACCTCGCTCTATCCCTGATGAATTAAAAGGAGATCGCCATGAAGCCCCTGCTTTTGATTGCCTTGCTCACCTCGTCCCTGTCTACCCATGCCGCGCAGCCCGATGTGCTGCAGGTCAAGCAGATCAGTCTGGAACTGGCGCGCGACATTGCCATGGCCTCGGTCGAAGCCTGCCGCCAGAGTGGCTACAACGTCTCGGTCGCGGTGCTGGATCGAGCCGGCAACCTGCAGGTCGCGCTGCGCGATACCCTGGCGGCGCGCCACACTCTCGAAATCGCCGAACGCAAGGCCGGCATGGTCATCATGTCGGGGATCGACACCGGCGGGTTTCGCTCAGCGCGGGGCGATATCCGGCCCGAGCTCAACCACATCAACGGCCTCATCGTGATGGAAGGCGGCCTGCCGATCCAGTCCGCGGGCAGTCTGATCGGCGCAGTGGGCGTGTCGGGCGCCCCCGGTGGCGACAAGGATGCCGCCTGTGCCGCTGCCGCGCTGAAAAAACTCGAAGAACGGCTCGAATTTGCGATGTAATCGCCGCGTCACCCAAACCGGGTCCGGACGCATTAATATCGCACCCCATAAGCAATAAACGCGGAGGCTTCCAGGGTTACTCCAATCACAGGGAGCCGGGATGCCGTTATTTTCTCCGTTCGCCGAGACTGCCCTCATCTGGCCGTCCGGACCGAGCGCCGACGAGTCCGCCAGCGATCCGCTACGGGCAGTGTCCGCGCAGCTTGCCCGCGAGTTGCGCGCCGACGCCGTCGTGCTCGGCATTGACCTGGGCCACGGCTACCGCCACGAAACGCTCCGCGCGGACGAAGACCTGCCGGACAACCTGACGCGGCTCGATTTCCCCACCTTGCGCGGCTACGCATGCCATGGGCGCCTGTCCTGCGGAATCGCCCGACGCCGCGAAGCGCCGCGCTCCCGCATCGCCCTCCTGCGCGCCCCCGGCAAGCCCGATTTCGATGATGGATGCCGCAAGCGGCTGATGCTCATCCTGCCCTTCGTCGACCATGCCGTCGCCCTCGCCTGCGCGCTGGAAACCAGCCACCAGGCTGCCCTCGGTGCCCGCATTCTGCTGGATGCAACGGTTGATGCCTCGCTGTTGCTCACCGCCGACGGCCGGGTATTGCAGGCCACCGCTTCCGCTCAGGCCATGCTCGAAACCGTGGGCGCCTGCGTGGACGAAAGGCTGACCCTGCCCGATTCCCGCCTGCAGAACCGCTTCGAGATGCTACTGCGTCAGTTGCGTCGCCAGCCCCCTGGCGTGCGCTTGCATCTCGACTTGGCGCACGACCTGCGCATCGCGCTGCGATCGATCGACGCGCAGCCGGGCCTATTCACCCTTTCGATCACACCCGTCGCCGGGCTGGATACGCGAGCGTCCGATTTCTCCGCCCGTTACCGACTCACCCCGTGTGAGCTCAAATTGAGCCAGGCCCTCGCGAGCGGGATGACGTTGAAGGAATGCGCCTGCCGCTGGGATCGCTCCTACGAAACCCTGCGCGGGCAGCTGAAAACTCTCTTCTCCAAGACCGGCTGCCGACGCCAGGCCCAGCTCGTCACCTTGTATCGAGAACACACCACCGACTGAAGCTCAAGCCCCAATTGGGGGATGCGCCAAGCATTCACGAATTGCTACAACTCTCTCCCATCCGCTGATTGAGGCGGCTTACATTTCTACAGGAGAGATCCAAGATGGCCATTATTTCAAGCCGCCGAGTCGACAATGCCAATTTCTGGGCCGCGCAGCCTGCCGCAGTCCAGACACCCAACGGCGACGAGGCACTCTACCCTGATTTGCGCGCCAGCTTCGGCAAGGGTCTGCCGCACAACGCGTTCGCCGAACCCGATACGACCCAGTTCGCAGCGTTGGTCAACGCCATGACGACCGGAACCCAAGCCAGCTTCGACGCGATTGCCCTTGGCAATGTCGCGAACGGTTTTGGCAACGGCGAGCCGCGCCGTCTCGCCAACCCGCAGAACGGACTCGGCCTGAATCTTGTCGGCCCCGATCCGCGTCACCTCGCCATGCCTGCCGCGCCTGCGTTTGCGAGCCGCGAGGTCGCTGGGGAAATCGCCGAGAACTACTGGATGGCACTGCTGCGCGACGTGCATTTCTCGGACTACACCGATGCACATCCATTGGTGCGCGAAGCCTGCGATGACCTCACCGCATTCGGTGCCGACTTCAAAGGCCCCAAGGACGGTGCCGGCAGGGTCACGCCGCAAACGCTTTTTCGCGGTATCGCGCCAGGCGACACGGCGGGCCCCTGGATTTCGCAGTTTCTGCTGCAGGACTGCTACTTAGGCGCGCAGCCCATCGACCAGCGCATGCGCACCGCCGCCGCCGGACTCGACTACATGAGCGACTTCGGCCAGTACCTGCACGTGCAAAAGGGGTACAACTCGCCCGGCAACCGCTTCGACGACACACCGTGCTACATGCGCAACGGTCGGGACATCGGTCAGTGGGTACACGTTGATCAGCTCGCGCAGGCGTATTTCATCGCCACCATGATTCTCACCCGCTCTGGTGGCGTAGCCGACAACGGCAACCCCTATAAGGACTCCGTCGGAACGCCGAAGGAATATTCCTTCGGCACCTTCGGCGGCCCGCACATCCCGAGCCTGATGGTGGAAGTAGCGACCCGCGCGCTCAAGTCGGTGTGGTTCCAGAAATGGGCCGTGCATCGCCGCCTGCGGCCCGAAGTCTTCGCCTGTCGCGTGCATCAGCAGAAGACTGGGGTCAAGAACTACGGCATCCACGCCGCGATCATGCAGGATTCGAGCGCGCCCGAAGCGGTCTACGCCAAATACGGCAGCTACATGCTGCCGATGGCCTTCCCCGAAGGCTCGCCCACGCATCCGGCCTACGGCGCGGGGCACGCCACTGTCGCCGGTGCCTGCGTAACTATTCTCAAGGCCTGGTTCGACGGTGCGCAGAAGATCGTCGACCTCACCCATCCCCTCACCGGCAAACCGCTGAAGCCCGTCGTGGCCTCGCCCGACGGCCTGTCGCTGGTTGATTACGCCGGCAGCGACGCTGGCAGCCTCACAGTCGGTGGCGAACTCAACAAGCTCGCGTACAACATCGGCAATGGGCGCAACATCGCTGGCGTGCACTGGCGCAGCGACTACACCGAATCGCTCAAGCTCGGCGAACAGGTTGCCATCGGCACGTTGCGAGACTACTGCGGCACCTACAATGAAGCCTTCCAACAATTCTTCCTGCAAAAATTCGATGGCAGCTTCGTCAAAATTACTTGTTCGGGAGAAGAGCCCCAGTAGCATCGCTCTTGCCGTCCCCCGAGCCGCCAAGGGGCCGCCGTGACAAGCCCGGCTCCCGGAAGGTAAAATGCCGCTGATTAGCCAAATTTATCAGCCACCCTTCAGGGAGTCCCAGCATGTCCAAGAAACATCCCGTCATCGCGGTCACGGGTTCGTCCGGCGCCGGCACCACCACCGTCAAGCGCGCGTTCGAACACATTTTCTTCCGTGAAAAGATCAATGCAGCCGTGATCGAAGGCGACAGCTTTCACAGCCTGTCGCGCGTGGATTTCAAGGAGGCTGTCAAAAAGGCCGAAGCCGAAGGCAACATGTCGTTCAGCCACTTCGGTCCGCAGTCCAACCACTTCGCCAAGCTGGCCGAACTGTTCGAAACCTACGGCAAGAGCGGCGGCGGCAAAAAGCGTTTCTACATCCATAGCGATGCCGAAGCGGCCGAACACAACAAGCGTCTCGGCAGCAGCCTCAATCCCGGTGAGTTCACCCCGTGGGAAGACGTGCCCGCCGGCTCCGACGTGCTGTTCTACGAAGGCCTGCATGGCCTGGTGAAAACCGACGACATCGACGTCGCCCAGCACGTCGACCTCGGCATCGGCGTGGTGCCCATCGTCAACCTCGAATGGATCCAGAAGATCCACCGCGACAGCGCCGAGCGCGGCTATTCGGCCGACGTGATCGTCGACACCATCCTGCGCCGCATGCCGGATTACGTGCACCACATCACCCCGCAGTTCTCGCGCACCGACATCAACTTCCAGCGCGTCTCCACGGTCGACACCTCCAACCCCTTCATCACCCGCGACATCCCGACGCCGGACGAAAGCTTCATCGTCATCCGCTTTCGCGAGCCCAAGGGCGTCGACTTCCCCTACCTGCTGAACATGATCCCGAACTCCTTCATGTCGCGCCGCAACACCTTCGTGGTGCCGGGCGCCAAGATGGGCTTCGCCATGGAACTGATCCTGGCGCCGATCATTCAGGACATGATCGCGAACAAGAACAAGTAAGCAGCTGTATCTGCAATAAAAAACGGAGCCTGTTGGCTCCGTTTTTTATTGGCTGATGGCTGCGTTCGACCCTTAGCGGAAGCTATCCGATTTAAAAAAGCAGACATTCGACGTCTGAGTTGGGCGGCTTAGAACGGCGGGGTTTTGGCCTTCTGGAACTTCGCCGACACGTTGCCAGAAAGGTCAGTATTATCCGGATCAAGGATCATCACCGACGCCCCGGCCTTGAAATTAAGCTTAGCCAAGTCCGTCCATATCACGTTGGGTGTGGTTGTCATTTCGAAAAAATAGCGACGGTTCGTGAGGTCAATCGCGGTGCGGTACTCAGTGTTGTAAAGGGTGCCTGGCGCATTGTTGGGAGCACCGAAAGGTACTGAAGCATTGCGCGCGATTGCGAGGATGCTCGCGATGGCCTCGCGCTGCGACTGGGGCTCGGGCAGCATCCGCAGATAGTAGGCGGAGCGGACGAAGCGATCGCGCGGATCGACATTGCCCGGCAGCGGCGTCTGGCGCGTGGCATTGGTAAAGTTGTAGCGCGCCAGATTGGCGAGCTGCTCGTCATAGGTCGGGTCATTGGTCATGATGCGGTACTGGCGACCATGATGTACCACAGGCTTGCCGCCAATATATTCAACGATGGCCGAGTCACCGGCTGCATCCTCGATGGCGAGGTGGACGGTCGCTTTTATACCATCCACCGAAACCATCACCGGCTGCATTTCTTTCATTAGCGCTAACGCTTCAGCAACGGTTGCTGCGTTATCCAGAAGATACTGGCCCCACAACCCAGCGTGCACACCAAGCTTGGTTTCGTCGCGCGGACCGAAATCGGTTGCGGTCAGATAAAGCATGTGCATAGCGACCCCCTTTTCATTGACGCCGTCTGCACTACCAACACCATAAATTGTCGTGACCACGCTGCCATACCTAGATGTCCAACGTGCGGGGTTGTCGGCGACGACGAGTTGCGGGCCGAGCCGGCCACCTTCGCGCTGCATACCTCTGGGAAAGACGGTTAGAACCGGTTGGGTCGACTCAGGCCAGTCCATAGTTCGACCCACGACGACTGCCAGCTTGTTGTCGTTCCACAAGACACGAGTACAGGCCAGCGCGGCCTCAATCGGCGCCACGAAGATCAACGCGCAAAGGATTGCATTCAGCAGGGTACGGTGGCGGATGTTCCTTATCATTGAATGATTCCTTTGATTGTCCGTATAAATAGTGTGAGTAATGGTAGTCCGGACGGAATGTCTACTGTAGGAAAAATGCTCAGATACCCGCGCCAGCCGACTTGAGCCAAAAAAACGGAGCCAACTGGCTCCGTTTTTATTTGGCAGTGAACAATTGGTTCGGTGTGACTCAAGCCATGCCGTTGTGCCGCAACAGCGCGTCGATGGTGGGCTCGCGGCCACGAAACGCCTTGAACGATTCGAGCGCCGGGCGGGCGCCGCCCTGAGCAAGGATTTCGCTCCAGAAGCGGTGGCCAACTTCAGCGCTCAGCACGCCGTTTTCCTCGAACAGCGCGTAGGCGTCGGCCGACAGCACTTCGGCCCATTTGTAGCTGTAGTAACCCGCGCCGTAGCCGCCCGCGAAGATGTGCGAGAAGTTGTTGGGGAAACGGTTGTAGTCGGGCGGCAGCATGACGGCGGTTTCCTTGCGGATTTCGTTCAGCAGGTCCATCGCGCTGCGGCCGCCATTGGGGTCGAAGTCGTCGTGCAGGCGCATGTCGAAGCTGGAGAACTCGATCTGGCGCAAGGTGCCGAGGCCGGACTGAAAGTTTTTCGCCGCCAGCATCTTGTCGAACAGGTCCTTGGGCAACGCCGCGCCGGTGTCGACGTGGCTGGTCATGTGCTTTAGCACGTCCCATTCCCAGCAGAAGTTTTCCATGAACTGGCTCGGCAGTTCGACCGCGTCCCACTCGACGCCGTTGATGCCGGAGACGCCCAGTTCTTCGATTTGCGTCAGCAGGTGATGCAGGCCGTGGCCGGTTTCGTGGAACAGGGTGATGACTTCGTCATGGGTGAACAGCGCGGGCTTGTCGCCCACCGGCGGCGCGAAGTTGCAGTTGAGGTAGGCCACCGGGGTTTGCGTATTGCCGCCTTTTCTGCGGCGCGTAATGACGTCGTCCATCCATGCGCCGCCGCGTTTGGAGGCGCGCGCGTAGAGGTCGAGGTAGAACTGGCCGACCTTTTGCCCGGTGTGGTCGGTGAGGGTGTAGAACTTGACGTCCGGATGCCATACCGGGGCCTTGTCCTCGCGGATGTGCAGGCCGTAGAGCGTTTCGACCAGCTTGAACAGTCCGGCCAGCACGCGGTGCTCGGGGAAATACTGTTTCACTTCCTGATCCGAAAAGCTGTAGCGGGCGACGCGCAGTTTTTCCGAGGCGTAGGCGTTGTCCCATGCCTGCAGGTCGCTCAACCGCAGTTCGGATGCGGCGAAGGCCTTGAGCTCGGCAAAATCCTTTTCGGCATAAGGCCGCGCACGCGCGCCGAGGTCGGACAGGAACTTCAGCACCTCGGTCGGCGTGTCGGCCATCTTGGTGGCCAGCGATACTTCGGCGTAGCTCTTGAAGCCGAGCAGCTCGGCGGCTTCGCGGCGCAGCTTGAGGATTTGCGCGATCAGCGGCGTGTTGTCGAGCTCGGCCTTGCCGAATTCGGACGCGCGGGTGACATAGGCGCGGTACAGCGTTTCGCGCAGGGCGCGATTGTCGGCGTATTGCATCACCGGCAGGTAGGACGGCATGTGCAGGGTGATTTTCCAGCCCGGCTTGGCTTCGGTTTCGGCGGCCTGGCGCATCGCCGCGAGTTCATCGTCCGGCACGCCGGCAAGTTCGGCGGGGTCTTCAACATAGAGCGCGTAATCGTTGGTCGCGTCGAGCAGGTTTTCTTCGAACTTGGCCGAATGCTGCGCCAGTTCTTCCTGCAGGTCCATGAAACGTGCCTTTTGCGCGGCCGGCAGTTCAGCGCCGCCAAGGCGGAAGTCGCGCAGTTCGTTCTCGACGATCTTTTTCTGCGCCGCGTTCAGCGTGGTGAATCCGGCGCTGGTAGCAAGTGCCTTGAACTTGCCGAACAGCGCTTCGTTTTGCCCCAGTTCGGCGTAGTAGATGGTGATCTTGGGCAGGTTGGCGTTGTAAACCTCACGCAGCTCGGGCGAATCCATCACCGAATGCAGGTGCGACACCTGGCCCCAGGCACGGCCGAGCTTTTCGTTGGCGTCGTCGAGCGGGCTGACGAAGGCCTCCCATTCGGCGGGCGTCGCGGCATCCATCGCCCGTTCGACCGCGGCGCGGCAGTCGGCCAGCAACTGGTCGACGGCAGGGGTGACGAATTCGGGCTTGAATTCGGCAAAACGCGGCAGGCCGGAAAAATCGAGCAGGGGATTGGTGCTGTGCATGGCGGATCTTTCGTAAAGGGGCGCAGAGAAGGGCGGCCGGGCCGGGTGAATGCCCGGATCAGACGCAAGGATTATAATTTGGGCTCGCTCCCGCTGTATTTCAACCCCTGGCCGATCATGGACTTACCCCCCCTTTCCGCACACCACGGCATTCATCCGCAGCTCGCCCCCGGCGCGTGGGTGCATCCGCGCGCCACGGTGATCGGCGAAGTCACGCTGGGCGCCGAGGCCTCGGTGTGGCCAGGCGCGGTGATCCGCGGCGACGTCAATTCCATCGCGATAGGCGACGCCAGCAACATTCAGGATGGCAGCGTGCTGCACGTGTCGCACAAAACCCCGGCCAACCCGGCGGGCGGCGCGCTCGTCATCGGCGCGCGCGTCACCGTCGGCCACCTCGTGATCCTGCATGCCTGCACGATCGAAGATGAATGCCTGATCGGCATGGGCAGCATCATTCTCGACCGCGCGGTGATCCGGAAACACGTACTGCTGGGCGCGGGCTCGCTGGTGCCGGAAGGCAAGGTGCTCGAATCCGGCCATCTTTATCTCGGCCGTCCCGCCAAACTGGTGCGCGCGCTCACCGACGAAGAAATCGCTTATTTCAGCTATTCCGCGCAGCATTACGTCAAGCTCGCCCAGTCCTATTGCTGATTTCCCCGTTCACCGCTTCCCGCTGACTGCTCACCCATTCCTTATGAAACTGACCAAGCCTGCTCTCATCGTCGCCACCTTGCTGGCGGTCGTCGCACTCGCCTATGCGCTGCTTTCCAAACCGGATGCGCCAGCCGTCACCTTTGTCACGCTGGAGGGGCAGCCGATCCAGCTCGATAGCCTGCACGGCAAGGTCGTGCTGGTGAATTTTTGGGCAACCTCATGCCCCGGCTGCATCAAGGAAATGCCCGGCATGGTCGAGACCTACAACCAGTACAAGTCGAAGGGCTTCGAGATCATCGCGGTGGCCATGGCCTACGATCCGCCCAGCCATGTGGTCAACTTCACGCAAACCCGCCAGCTGCCGTTTCCGGTCGCGCTCGACGTCAAAGGCGAACTGGCGCAGGCGTTCGGCGATGTGCGGCTGACGCCCACCAGCTTCATCATTGGCAAAAAGGGGCAGATCCTGGAACAAAAGCTGGGTGAGCTCGATTTCGTCAAACTCAAGGCGCTGCTCGACAAGGAGTTGTCGTGAAGCTTGCCTGACCGGCCATGGCGTGACCTGCGGGTGCACGCCTTCCATCACACCGCATCACTCTTCTGATTTTTTCTGGATATCCTGATTCATGGCGCAATACGTGTATTCCCTCAACCGCGTCGGCAAGATCGTGCCGCCGAAACGGCAGATTCTCAAAGACATTTCCCTGAGCTTTTTCCCGGGTGCAAAGATCGGCCTGCTGGGCCTCAACGGCTCCGGCAAATCTTCGCTGATCCGCATCATGGCGGGGGTCGACAAGGACATCGAAGGCGAGGCGATCCCGATGCCGGGCATCCGCATCGGCTATCTGCCGCAGGAGCCGCAGCTCGACCCGACCCACACCGTGCGGCAGGCGGTGGAAGCGGGCCTGGGCGAGATTGTCGAAGCAAAGAACCGGCTCGAAGAAGTGTATGCAGCCTACGCCGAACCCGATGCCGACTTCGACAAACTGGCTGAAGAGCAGGCGCGCTGCGAGGCGATCATCGCCACCGCCGGCGCCGACCTCGATACGCAGATGGAAATCGCTGCCGATGCCCTGCGGCTGGCGCCGTGGGATGCGGTGATCGGCAATCTGTCGGGCGGCGAAAAGCGTCGCGTCGCGCTGTGCCAGCTGCTGCTGTCCAACCCCGACATGCTGCTGCTCGACGAGCCGACCAACCAACTCGACGCCGAGTCGGTGGAATGGCTGGAGCAGTTTCTGGTGCGCTACCCCGGCACCGTGGTGGCAGTGACGCACGACCGTTACTTCCTCGATAACGCCGCCGAGTGGATTCTCGAACTCGACCGCGGCCATGGCATTCCGTGGAAGGGCAACTACACCAGCTGGCTTGAGCAGAAGGAAGCGCGGCTGGAAACCGAGGGCAAGCAGGAACTCGGGCGCATCAAGACGATGAAGCAGGAACTCGAATGGGTGCGGCAGAACCCCAAGGCGCGCCAGGCCAAGTCGAAGGCGCGCCTGTCGCGCTTTGAAGAGCTCAACTCGGTCGAATACCAGAAGCGCAACGAGACGCAGGAAATCTTCATCCCGGTCGGCGAGCGGCTGGGCGACAAGGTGATCGAATTCAATAACGTAAGCAAAGCCTTCGGCGACCGCCTGCTGATCGACAACCTGAGCTTTTCCGTGCCGCCCGGCGCCATCGTCGGCATCATCGGCCCCAACGGCGCGGGCAAATCGACTTTCTTCAAGATGATCATGGGTCTGGAAAAACCGGATTCCGGCGAGGTCGTCATCGGCCAGACCGTGAAAATGGCCTACGTCGATCAAAGCCGCGATGCGCTGGCCGCGAACAAAACCGTGTTCGACGAAGTCGCCGAAGGCCGCGACATCCTCACCGTCGGCCGCTATGAAATTCCGTCGCGCGCCTACCTCGGCCGTTTCAACTTCAAGGGCGGCGACCAGCAGAAACTGGTCGGCAACCTGTCCGGCGGCGAACGCGGCCGCCTGCACCTGGCGAAGACGCTGATCGCCGGCGGCAACGTGCTGCTGCTCGACGAACCGTCGAACGATCTCGACGTGGAAACCCTGCGCGCGCTGGAAGATGCGCTGCTCGAATTCGCCGGTTGCGTGATGGTGATTTCGCACGACCGCTGGTTCCTCGACCGCATCGCCACCCACATCCTCGCTTTCGAAGGCGACTCGCAGGTGGTGTTCTTTGCCGGCAATTACCAGGAATACGAAGCCGACAAGAAGAAGCGCCTGGGCGAGGAAGGCGCGAAGCCGAAGCGGATCCGCTACAAGCCGATCAGCCGTTAACGCATCGATGCCGGGCCATCGTCCGATTTCTGTAGCATCGCGCGTGCTGCCGTGGGCGGCGGGCGTATTGGCGGCGGGCGCGATCTGGGCGGTGTTGCAGACTTTCGTCTGGCTGGAACAGGACCGGCGCAGCCAGGCCGAGCGCGCCGTGCTGCAGGCCGAGGCCGCCACCGTGCGGGCGCGGCTGGAGTCGACCCTGAATGCCACGCTGTCCTTGAGCCTGGGCTTGTCGACCTTTGTGCTCACCAAGCCGGAATTCACCGAAGCCGATCTGGCACCGATCGCTGCCTCGCTGATCCGGATGCAGCCGGCGATCCGCAACGTGGCGATTGCACCGGACAACGAGATCAGCTTCGTGTATCCGCGCAAGGGCAACGAAAAGGCGCTCGGCTTGCGCTATCTGCACACACCCAACCAGCGCGAAGCCGTGCTGCGCCTGATGCGCGAACAGCGCCCGATCACGGCCGGGCCGCTCGAACTGGCGCAGGGCGGCGTCGGCATCATCAACCGCATCCCGATCGTGTTTACCCAGGCCGACGGCTCCTCGCGTTACTGGGGACTGGCTTCGGTGATGATCGACCCGCGGCCGATATTCGAACAAGCGGGTCTGCTCGATTCGCGCTCGGGCGTGCGTTTCGCCCTGCGCGGCAAGGATGGCCTGGGCGAGCGCGGCGCGGTTTTTCTCGGCGATGCCGCGCTGTTCGACAAGCCGGACGCGGTGCGGATGAACATCATCATTCCGGGCGGAACCTGGCAACTGGTCGCAGCTCGGGCCGTGCCCACCGCCACTCGCGGCGTCGGCCTGCAAGCGCTGCTGCTATTGCTGGCCGCTGGCGTGGGCGGACTGGTGGGCTATTCACTGTCGGCGCATCAGCGCATTCGCGACATGGCCATGTACGACAGCCTCACCGGGCTGGCCAACCGCCATCAGTTCAATCTGCGCGGGCACGACATGTTTGCGCTGGCCAAGCGCAGCGGGCGGCCGCTCACGCTGCTCAATATCGATGTCGATGACTTCAAGTCGGTCAACGACACCTTCGGGCATGCGGCCGGCGACACCGTTCTGGTCCAGGTCGCCCACACCCTGCGCGACTGTTTTCGCGAGACCGACCTGCTGGCGCGGCTCGGCGGCGACGAGTTCGTGGTGTTGCTGCCGGACACGTCGAAAGGTCCGGCGCTGGATGCCTTGCTCGACCGCCTGCGCAACGCCGTCGAAGTCGTGCTGCCGGGGTCGGCGCCGGTGCGGCTGGGCATCAGCGTCGGCGTCGCCGTTTGCAGTGTGCACACCGCTTCGCTGGATGCCCTGATGCGCCAGGCGGACGAGGCGATGTATCTGTTCAAGGAACGCGTGCAGCAGTCCCGCCCGGCGGGTTGATCGCGCACTCTGTCATAACCCGGGCCTGCCTCCATGATTCTCGACAAGCTGACTTGCGCCGACCGTTACACCTGTCTGCACCCCTTGTTTTCCAAGGCGTTTGCGTTCCTGCGCGACACCGATCTGAGCCAGCTTCAGCCGGGCAGGCATGCGGTTCAGGGCGAGGCGATTTTCGCCATCGTCGAGGCGTGTCAGGGGCGTAGCCGGGCGGAAGCGCAGCTGGAATGCCATCGCCGCTATATCGATATCCAGCTGGTGCTCGAAGGCGTCGACGAAATGGGCTGGAAGCCGCTCGCCGAGTGCATGAGCCCGGCGACGGATTACGATGCCGCGCGCGACATCCAGTTCTTCACGGACGCGCCGGCGAGCTGGATCGCCACCCCAGCGGGCGCTTTTTGCCTGTTTTTTCCGGAGGATGCGCATGCGCCGCTGGTGAGCCCCCAGACGGGCACACGTGCCGGCGCCATCCGCAAGGTGGTGGTCAAGATCGCAATTTAAGCGCAAAAGCATGAGCCGCGTCTTCGCAGGGCGGGATGCCCGGCCGTTTAAGAAACGGTGAATCCGGCCGTTAATGGCGAACCCGCTTTCGGTTTTTCTTCATGCGTTTTGCTTTGCTCCTGCTGGCGGCTTTCTGGCTGTCTTCTGCCGAGGCGGCTGTTTCCACACCGGTCTTCGTCCTGCACGCCTACAGCCAGGAATACCCCTGGACCCGGGGGCAGCACCAGGGCTTCGTGCAGTCGTTGAGCAGGGATTCGTCGCGGGCCTATTCCCTGAATGTGGAATACCTCGACACCAAGCGGGCAAGCTACAACGTGCAATATGCCGACCTGCTCGGTGAGCATCTGCAGAAAAAATATCGGGGCTATCGGCCTGCGGCGATCTATGTCACGGACGACAACGCGCTGTCTTTCGCACTTTCCCACTTAGACAAGGTATTTCCCGGAGTTCCGGTGTTCTTTTCCGGGGTCAATAACTACGATGTCGGGCCCCGGCTTGATCCGGGTCGGGTCACGGGCGTGTTCGAGAAGAAGGAGATCGCGCCCAATTTGCGCCTGATGCGCCAGATTGACCCGGGCATCCGGGATGTCGTGATGGTTGGCGACGCCAGCGAGACCTTCCGCGCGATCGAAAGCGAGATCCGCCACGAGTTGGGCAATCAATCCGATATCCGCGCCACCTTTCTCTCCAGCAGCCGGATCGATGACCTGATTGGGCGTTTGCGGGCGCGCAATGAACGCTTCGTGTTCCTCACCACGCTGGGCGGGCTGACGGATCGGGAGGGCCGCACCCTTACGTTGCCCGAAACGATTGGCGCCATCGTGAATGCTGGCCGGTTTGTCGTGTTCAGCATGGAGGACGCCTATCTCTACCCGGGCGTGCTGGGCGGCTATGTGACCAGTGGGACGCGCCAGGGTCACGCCGCCGCTGAGTTGCTCATCCGGCATTTGAACGGGACGCCAATGGCCGCGCTTTCGCCCATCACGGCGAGCCCCAATCAGTACATTGTGGATGAACGGGAGCTGCTGAAAGCGGGATTGGTCCTGCCTCGGGATATTGCCGGGCAGGTGACGCTCGTCAACCCGGTGCCCACCTTCTATGAAACCAACCGGTCGTTCATTCTGGGCGCGCTCTATGGTCTGGTTGCACTGTTGTTGATCAGCCTGGCAGCGTCCCTGCTGCTGTTTGTCAGGAAGAACCGCCAGATTGCGCATGCCTCCCGGCTACTCGAAGAAACCAAGGACAGTCTTGACCGGGCGCAACGCATCGCTCACATGGGGAACTGGGATTGGCACATTCAGGAGAACCGGTTGTTCTGGTCGGAGGGAATCTACCGCCTGTTTGGCATCAGCCCGGCCGAATTCGACGCCAGTTACGAGGGATTTATTGAGCGGGTTCACCCGGATGATCGAACCGCAGTCGATTCTGCAGTCAGGCGCGCACAGGAAACCGGAACGCCCTACACCATCGATCACCGGATCGTGCGTCCCGACGGTACGGTTCGTGTCGTGCTTGAAAGCGCGGATGTGCTGCGGGACGCGCAAGGCAGGCCCGAACGCATGATCGGTACCGTGCAGGACATCACTGAACGCAAAATAGCAGAGCGGGTTCTGCAGGAGAAAGACGCTCATCTGGAGTATGTCGCCTATCACGATGCACTGACCGACTTGCCGAATCGAGCCTTGCTGATGGACCGCTTGCACCATGGCATCTGCCGGGCAGACCGCGCGGAAAGCCGGTTGGCCTTGCTGTTTATCGACCTGGACCGGTTCAAGACGATCAACGACAGTCTTGGGCACGCCATCGGGGATAGCGTGTTGCAGTCCGTAGCCGGTCGCCTGCAGGCGTTGGTTCGGGAAGGGGATACCCTGGCCCGTTTGGGGGGCGACGAATTCGTGGTGCTGCTCGAAGGCCTGCGGGATGGTCAGGACGCGGCAACCGTAGCAGAGAAAATCATCCAGACTTTGGAGCGGGTGCTGGTCATCGGCAGCTATCCGCTGCATATTTCAGCGAGCATCGGCATCAGCCTTTACCCCGAAGATGGCAAGGATGGCGAGGTGTTGATGAAAAATGCCGATGCTGCCATGTACAAAGCCAAGGAGGGCGGGCGCAACACTTTTCATTTCTATGAGCAGGGCATCACCGAGCGGGCGATGCGGCGCATTCAACTGGAATCGAGATTGCACAGTGCCTTTGATCAGGGCGCGCTGCAGGTGTTTTATCAACCCCTGGTTTGCCTGGACAGCCGGCGGATCTGCGGCGCGGAAGCCCTGCTGCGCTGGCTGGATCCGCTGGAAGGCGCGATTCCGCCCGACCATTTCATTCCACTTGCCGAAGACACCGGGCTGATCATTCCCATGGGCGAGTGGGTAATCCGGGAGGTTTGCCATGCCTTGAAGCGATGGGAGGCGCAGGGGATCCCGCTCGACGGCTTTGCGATGCACATCAATTTGTCCGGCAAGCAATTGTTGCAAAAGGAACTGCCGCGGCGGCTGGCGAATCTGTTCGCCGAAATCGGCGTGTCGCCAGGGTGGATCACCCTGGAGCTGACTGAAAGCAGCATCATGGAAAGCGAGACAATCGGCCTGGATATATTGACCGCGCTGCGCAAAATCGGCGTCAGCATCGCCATTGACGATTTTGGCACCGGCCATTCCTCTCTCAGCCGGCTGAAGCTGTTGCCGATCAGCGAACTCAAGATCGACCGCAGCTTTGTTCGGGACATTGCCGAAGACAAGGACGACGCCGCCATCATTCAGGCCATCCTCGCACTATCGAGCAGTCTGGACCTGAAGGTGATTGCAGAAGGCGTGGAACATGTCGGCCAGGAGGATTTTCTGCTTCAACACGGCTGTTTGCTTGCCCAGGGTTATTACTACGCGCGCCCCATGCCGGAGGCTGAGTTGCTGCCCCTGTTGATCGCACGGCATGCGTTTCCGCTGGCCGACACGCGCGCCAACAAGAACAGTCAGTAGTGCGGTGGAATTTCGTCGCGTAGGCTGCGCGACTCGTCCGGCGTGACATCCTTGATGCGTTGATGCAGCAGCCGTAGCTGCTGTTGCATCGAGTCGAGCTGCGCCTGCTGGCGGATCACGGCCTGGTTGAGCGTATCGATCAGGTCTTCGGCAAATGCGAGTTTGGCTTCGACTTCGGTGAGTCGGGCTTGTACCGAAGTCGCAAGGCTGTCGGGTACTTGTGCCCAAGCCGCAAGGCTGTCGGGTATGTCGGTCATGGCGGCGTGGCTTTCAGTAGGGGCAGCACCAGCTTTTCCAGCCGCGCTGCGTGAAGTTGTCCGGCGACAGTGTGGCGGAGGTGGCCGTCGGCATCGACGATGAACGAGGTGGGGACGCTCGACACGTCGCCGAATGCCGCTGCGACCGAGGCGTTGGTCGGCGCGGCCATGAATGCGTAGCCCTTGTCTTTCATCCAGGCGGCGATTTTTTCCGGCGGGTCGTCGACGCTGATCGAGACCACTTCGAAGCCGCTGTTCCGGTGCGCTTGCCAGAAATCGTCGATCACCGGCTTTTCCTTGCGGCAGTAAGGGCACCAGGTCGCCCAGAAATTCACCAGCACGACCTTTCCCTTGAGCGCATCGCTGCTCAGCGCGCGGCCATCAGGCAGCGTGACTTGCCAGGGTGGCAGGGCGCGATTCTCGTCGCTGACCTCGGCCGGCGGCCGA
Source organism: Thiobacillus sp. (assembly GCA_020057245.1). Lineage (GTDB taxonomy): Bacteria > Pseudomonadota > Gammaproteobacteria > Burkholderiales > Thiobacillaceae > Thiobacillus. Next base: position 18,177 of record JAGVGD010000082.1, read on the forward strand.
AACCACAGCCAGGCGATCAAACCCAGTAAAATCAGGGTCAGCGGACTTGGCGTCCATTTCTTGATCAGGGCTTGTCTATCCATGTTGTGGCTGAAGGCGTTTCATATCGTGATGGTGGTGAGCTGGTTCGCCGGGCTGTTCTATTTGCCGCGCATCTTCGTCAACCTGGCGATGGAAAGTCACGATGCAGCCTACGACCGTCTGCTGTTGATGGCGCGCAAATTGTATCGCTTCGTGACGCCTATCATGTGGCTGACGCTGATCACCGGCAGCTGGCTGTGGCTGGCGTATTTCCCGCTCAGCATGAACTGGCTGTGGGCCAAGCTCGTGCTGGTGGCCGGCCTGATCGGCTATCACCACGTCTGCGGCAAACGGCTGCGCCAGTTCGAAGCCCGTGAGAACACCCAGTCGCACGTATGGTTCCGTTGGTTCAACGAAATTCCGGTGATTGTGCTGCTGGTGATCGTGTTGCTGGTGGTGCTGAAGCCGTTTTAATTCCTTTTTGAAAGTCTTGTTTGAAACCCCAACCCGCTCAATCCTCGCCCCGTCGTTCCAAGAAGCCGCACCCCGTC
>JAGVGD010000185.1 GCA_020057245.1 Thiobacillus sp.
CGCGGCGGGCTGGCCGGCGCGGGTTCGAGCATCGCCATCATCGGCACCGGGCTCGACCGCATCTACCCTGCTCGCAACAAGGCGCTGGCGCATCAACTGGCCGAAAACGGGCTGGTGATTTCCGAATTCGCGCTCGGCACGCCGCCGCTGCCCGGCCATTTTCCCCGCCGCAACCGGCTGATCAGCGGACTTTCCCGTGGCGTGCTGGTGGTGGAGGCTGCGCCCGACAGCGGCTCGCTGATCACCGCGCGGGTCGCCACCGAACAGGGGCGAGAAGTATTCGCCATTCCCGGCTCGATCCATTCGCCGCTGGCGCGCGGCTGCCATGCGCTGATCAAGCAGGGTGCCAAACTGGTCGAATCCGCCGCCGACATCCTTGACGAACTGGCCTGGCCGCAGCGGCTGGCCCCGCCAGCGTGGCCGGAACAGGCGGCCGACCCGGTGCTGGATGCGCTCGACGGCGCGCCAGCCACGCTCGACGCACTGGCACAAAGAACCGGGTTGACGCTGGATGCGCTTTCGGCCAAGCTGTTGGCGCTTGAACTGGAAGGGCAGATTGCCTCAATGCCCGGCGGGCGTTACCAAAAACTACACTGAGATCATGCTCGACATCCTGGTTTACCTCTATGAAAGCTTCCGCATGGTGGCACTGACGCCGGACCGCGATGCGCTGGAAAAGCGTCTGTTTGCCGCCGGTTTTGAAGAAGCCGACATCAATGCCGCGCTCGACTGGTACACCAACCTGGCTGGCAGCGCCACCCACGAACGGCTGGCGCTGGCGTATGACCGCCACTATGCTCCCGAAGAACTCGATCGGCTGAACGATGCCTGCCGTGCCGAGCTGGCCTATCTGGGCAGCGCCGAGATCCTCGACCCCGAGTCGCGCGAATGGGTGATTTCCGGCCTGATGGAGCTGGGCGGCGAAGACATTGAGCCCGACCATGTACGCTGGATGACGCTGATCGTGTTGTGGAGCCGCGGCCTGATCGAGCATTTCACCCATCTGGAAGACATGCTGTTGAATCACGAGCCGGAACGCCTCCATTAAATAGTCATGTCCAAACTCGTCATCGTCGAATCCCCGTCCAAGTCCAAAACACTGAAGAAATACCTCGGCGCGGATTATGAAATCCTCGCCAGCTACGGTCACGTACGTGATCTCGAGCCGAAAACCGGCGCGGTCGATACTGAAACTTTCAGCATGAAATATCAGATCATCGAGCGCAACGCCAAGCACGTCGAAGCCATTGTCAAGGCCGCCAAAAAAGCCGACGAAGTGTTGCTGGCAACTGACCCGGATAGAGAAGGCGAGGCGATTTCCTGGCACATCAGCGAAATCCTCAAGGAACGCAAGGTCAAGACGCCGATGAAGCGCGTGGCTTTTTACGAAATCACCGAATCGGCAGTGCAGGACGCGGTACGCAACCCGCGCGAGATCGCGACCGATCTGGTCGACGCCCAACAAGCGCGCCGCGCGCTGGATTATCTGGTCGGCTTCAACCTGTCGCCGCTTCTGTGGCGCAAGATCAGCCCCGGCCTGTCCGCCGGCCGCGTGCAGTCGCCCGCCTTGCGCATGATCGTCGAGCGCGAACTCGAGATCGAAGCCTTCAATCCGCGCGAATACTGGTCGCTGCACCTCGACAGCCACAAGGGCGCCCAGGCATTCAGCGCCAAGCTCACCCATTTCAAGGGCGAAAAGGTCGAGCAGTTCACGGTCGAGCACGAAGCCCGCAGCAAGGAATGGCTGGCGACGCTGGAATCGAAAGACGCCCGCGTCATGCGCATCGAAAAGAAGCGTCGCGCCCGTCATCCCGGCGCGCCGTTCACCACCTCGACCCTGCAGCAGGCCGGGGTACGCCAGCTCGGCATGACCACCGACCGCGTCATGCGCACCGCACAGCAACTGTATGAAGGCATGGACCTCGGCGAAGGCCCGGTCGGTCTCATCACCTACATGCGTACCGACTCGGTGAATCTGGCGCAGGAAGCCATCACCGACATTCGCAAGTATGTGGGTGCCAACTTCGACAAGGAATTTCTGCCGCCGACCGAGCTGACCTACAAGGCGAAAACCAAGAACGCGCAGGAAGCGCACGAGGCGGTACGCCCGACCTCGGTAACGCGCACGCCGGAATCGGTGAAGCAATTCCTGACGCACGATCAGGCGCGGCTCTACGAACTGATCTGGAAACGCACCGTCGCCTGCCAGATGACGCCGGCGCAATTCGACACCGTCGCTGCCGACATCACGGTGGGCGAAGGCACCTTCCGCGCCACCGGCCAGACACTGGCCTTCGCCGGCTTCCTGGCGGTGTACCAGGACGACGAGGACGAGGAAGGCGAATCCAAGCTGCCCGCGCTGGTCGAGGGCGAAACCCTGCCGGTCGACAAACTTTACGGCGAACAACACTTCACCCAGCCGCCGCCGCGCTACACCGAGGCGAGCCTGGTCAAATCACTGGAAGAGCACGGCATCGGCCGCCCGTCCACTTACGCCAGCATCATTTCCACGCTGCAGGATCGCGACTACGTGGTGCTGGAGAAAAAGCGCTTCCAGCCGACCGACATCGGCCGCCTGGTCAACTGCTTTCTGACCCGCCATTTCACCCATTACGTCGACTACGACTTCACCGCCAAGCTGGAAGACAAGCTCGACGATGTGTCGAACGGCACCCGCGTGTGGTCGCAACTGCTGGGCGAGTTCTGGAAAGGTTTTGACGGCGAACTGAAAGCCAAGCAGGACGTCGAGCGCGGCTGCCCGATCATGGAGCCCTGCCCCAAGTGCAGCAAGCCACTGTTCATGCAGGCCAGCAAGCGCGGGCTGTTCATCGGCTGCTCCGGCTATCCCGAGTGCGATTACACGCGCCCGCTGCACGCCGCCACCGCTGAAGGCGACAACATTCTGGGCCAGGATCCGGCCAGCGGCCTCGACGTGAAACTGTTGTCCGGCCGTTTCGGCCCTTACGTGCAGATCGGCGAGATGCCGGAAGACAAGAAGGCGCCGAAACCGCGCCGCGCCTCTTGGCCCAAGGAAATCCCGCTCGATCAGGCCACGCTGGAGCTGGCGCTGAAGTTTCTGTCGCTGCCGCGCGAAGTCGGCCATCACCCGACCTCCGGCCTGCCGATTGTCGCCAATAATGGCCGCTTCGGCCCCTATCTGCTGCACGACGGCAAGTTCAAGTCAATCCCCAAGACCGACAGCGTCTACGAAATCGACCTGCCGCGCGCGCTCGAAGTGCTGGTGATGGAACGTGCACCGCGCGGGGCCGACTCCGCCACGGTCCTGAAAACGCTCGGCCCGCACCCGGACGACGGCAAGGACATCACGGTGCGTAGCGGCCGCTACGGCCCCTACGTCAAGCACGGCAGCACCAACGCCACGCTGCCGAAGGACATCACGCCGGAAGAAGTCACGATGGAAGAGGCACTGTCGCTGCTGGCCGCACGCGAGGCCAAAGGCCCGGCCAAAAAGCCGGCGAAAAAGGCAGCCGCCAAGCCCGCTGCGAAGAAAGCCAAGGCTGCCGACACCGACGAAGCCAAGAAACCCGCCGCCAAAAAAGCTGCGGTGAAAAAGCCGGCGGCCAAGAAGCCAGCGACCAAACCCGCCACCAGGAAACCCGCTGCCAAAAAAGCTGCTGCATGAGCACGCCTCCCAGCCTGCTCATGATCAATGCCTTTATCGGCACGGCGGGTTACAAAAAGCTCTACCAGGAAGTCGGCTATAACGTGGTCGCCGAATGGTCGGAACGCAAGGCCATCAGCCTGGTGCGCAAAAGTCCGCCTGCCGTCATCGTCGCGGATTTTTATCACCAATCCGATTTTCGCGACCGCCTGTCCAATCTCGAATCCGTTCTGGCTGCGGTGCAAAGCACGCCCGGCACCCGCGTTCTGGTGTTTTACGAACCGGCGCATCAGGCCGTGCTCGACACCGTGCGCGCACGTCTGCGGATCGACGCGGCGCTATGCCTGCCGGTGCAGGAAAGCCAGTTGCGCGATACGCTGCAGGCATGGTTGCAGGGCTCACCAGCATAAACCGGGCAGCGCCTTTGCGACCCGGATGCGCATCGATTCATGATGCCGCGGACAGGCTGAATCAGCGTATCAAGGCGACGGCTAAACTTTTAGCCGCGATCAGTCGTTATCCAGCTGACAATTTATGGAGATGATCATGTTGCGTTTTGCTATTTTTCCTTTGCTGCTGGTTGCAAGCTCTATCCAGGCAGAGCCACTGAATTTCGGCGTGGTGCTGGATCAAAACGAAACCATGACCGACCCCATCATCACCAAGCGCTATCGCGCGCTTGAAAGCGATATCGAACGGGCGCTCGGCCAACCCGTCCAGATGCACTATTACTCGCGCGGCTTTTCGGCCATCAAGGACGCCAAGAGCGGCTCGGTTGATCTGGTATTCGGTCCGCCGCAGGTGATTGCCAATATCAGCAAGTTCAATTTCGAACCCATACTCAAATCCAGCGCGGTGACGGCCGTCTCGTTTGTGGCCGCCCCTGCCTACAAAGGCGGCTTGACGGCCAAATCGCAGGCCCGCCTCGGGATTCCCGACTACGAGTCGCTGATGGGCGGGATGGCACGCGGGGAAATCAACAGCCGCGGTCTGTCCAAGAGCGACTTCGCAGAAATCAAGTTTCACCGCATGCCCGAAGCGCCCCTGTTTGGCCTGAAACTGGGACGCTACGATCTCGCCGTGGCCTCGGCCGAAGAAGCCAAAACCTGGGCTGCCGCCAACGGCGGGCGCATCGTGTTCACCAGTACCCCGGTGCCGCTGCGCGCCTTCAGCGTGCAGACTGAAACGGTTCCTCCCGCCGCGCAGCAAAAGCTGGCTGCCGCGTTGAAAAACAGCAGCAGCCTCAACCTGGCCCTGGTTGCAGCGACCAAGGCCGATTTCAAGGGCGTGGCCTCGATGTTGAATACCACCCCGACCAGTCTGCCGGGCGCCAAGGTCATTTCTGCGGCCGAAGCCAAGATGCTGGCGGCAAAAGGCATGGCCGTTTACGACGTGCGGGTGGCCGAAGAATTCGATACCGCCCATATTCCCGGTGCGATTTCCGTTCCCTACAAGGAGGCCAGCGCGAAGGAAGTTGGCTTCGACCCGGCTGACGACCAGTTCGCGCTGAACAAGTTGCCGAAGGATAAAAACACGCCGTTCATGATGTACTGCGACGGCACCATCTGCTGGAAAAGCTACAAGTCCGCCCTGATGGCGATTCAGGGCGGCTGGAAAAACGTGTACTGGTTCCGTGGCGGGTTCCCGGAATGGAAAGAGGCCAGTTTGCCTGTCGTGGCGAAGAAGGAATGAGGCTTGCAACCGCCCAATAAAAAATCCGGCCATGCCGGATTTTTTATTGGGCGGTCAACACTTCCGATCAAACAGCCTATTTGAAGTAGCGCGCCTCGAAGCGCGCCAGCACGGCATCGCCTGCCATCAGGTCGAGCGCGTTGCCGTCGATCCGGTAGCCGGTGGCGCGCGCCAATGCTGCGGTAAGCGCCGTTTCCTGATCGGCCAGCGCGGGCAGACACGCCATGCGCGTACTCGCCAATGGCCCGATGCGCAGTCCATTGGGCGCTTGCTGCGTGTAAGTGCCCATCAACTTATTGCAGCCGCTGCTGCCGCTGACGCGGCCATCGAGCAGCAGCAGGTAAGCCTCGCGCTCGTTCGCCTGCACCTGTACCGGCAGCGCGCCGATGGCCGTCAGCTTCCAGTAAGTGTTTTCGAGCGTGGCGGCCGTCCGGGGCTGAACCTGCTGCAGTTCCAGTTGCACCTGCTTGCCCGCGCCCTGCGTGAGTACGGCCACGTGCTGGGTCGTGGTATAGAGCAGCGCGCCGCCGCTGCTGGTCAGGGTGGCGCGCACGCTGTAACGATGGCCCGGCTGGACGTCGGCCCGGTAGTAAGGCAATTCGAACGGCAACGGCAGCTGTCGCCCCCCGCCAGGCAGGCTCAGCCGCGCCAGCCGTCCGGCTTGCGCATCGGCTTTCGAAACATCCAGCAGTTCGACTGTCAGGATGGCGTCAGCCGGAAGCGCGACCGGCTCGCGGGTGCTCACGCTGCCGTCGATGCGGTCGAGCGTGGTGACCGGCGCAGCGTATGCGGGAACAGTCAGCAGCAGCGTGGCGGACAGGAGGCTCAGGGCAAATCGTGAATGGCGCATGGGTTTGCTCGCAAAGGTCGATGCTGCACTCAGGCCGAAGTGTCTTCGGCAATCGGGTTGGCCCACTCGATGGCCTGGATTTCCATCTTACAAGCCGAGCTCACCCCACATCGTATCAACGCGCGCCTTGACCGCCGCGTCCATCACGATCGGCGTGCCCCATTCGCGGCTGGTTTCGCCCGGCCATTTGTTGGTGGCGTCGATGCCCATCTTGCTGCCGAGCCCGGACACCGGGCTGGCGAAGTCGAGATAGTCGATCGGCGTGTTTTCCACCAGCAGCGTGTCGCGCGCCGGGTCGACGCGCGTGGTCAGCGCCCACATCACTTCCTTCCAGTCGCGCACGTCGACATCGTCGTCGGTCACCAGAATGAACTTGGTGTACATGAACTGGCGCAGGAAACTCCACACCCCGAACATCACGCGCTTGGCATGGCCGGGGTACTGCTTCTTCATGCTCACCACCGCCATGCGGTAGGAGCAGCCTTCCGGCGGCAGGTAGAAATCGGTGATTTCGGGAAACTGCTTCTGCAGCAACGGTACGAACACCTCGTTCAGCGCCACGCCGAGAATGGCCGGCTCGTCCGGCGGCTTGCCGGTATAGGTGCTGTGATAGATCGGGTCGCGCCGCATCGTGATGCGTTCGACGGTGAAGACGGGGAAGGTCTCCTGCTCGTTGTAGTAGCCGGTATGGTCGCCGTAAGGGCCTTCGAGCGCAGTCTCGCCGGGGTGGATCACGCCTTCCAGCACGATCTCGGCGGACGCCGGCACCTGCAGATCGTTGCCGAGACATTGCGTGACTTCGGTCTTGGCGCCGCGTAGCAGCCCGGCGAACTGGTATTCCGACAGCGAATCCGGCACCGGCGTCACCGCGCCGAGGATGGTTGCCGGATCGGCTCCCAAGGCGACGGCCAGCGGAAACGGCGTGCCCGGATGCGCCAGCTGATGCTCGCGAAAATCCAGGGCGCCACCGCGATGCGCCAGCCAGCGCATGATGAGCTTGTTGCGGCCGACGACCTGCTGGCGATATATGCCCAGATTTTGCCGCTTCTTGTGCGGCCCGCGCGTCACCGTCAGCCCCCAGGTAATGAGCGGCGCCACGTCGCCCGGCCAGCAGTGCTGGATCGGCAAGCGCGCCAGATCAACGTCCGCGCCCTCCCACACGATGTCCTGGCACGGCGCGCCCTTCACTTCCTTCGGCGCCATGTTCAGCACCTGCTTCAGCACCGGCCACTTTTCCCAGGCATCGCGCAGGCCCTTGGGCGGCTCCGGTTCCTTCAGGTAGGCGAGCAGCTTGCCCACTTCGCGCAGCCGTGCCGGATCGTCTTCGCCCATGCCGAGCGCAACGCGCTTCACCGTGCCGAACAGATTGGCCAGCACCGGCATGCCGTGGCCCTTGGGGTTCTCGAACAGCAGCGCCGGGCCGCCGGCGCGCAGCACGCGGTCAGCGATTTCGGTCATTTCCAGCTTGGGATCGACTTCGACGCTGATGCGTTTCAGCTCGCCGATTTTTTCCAGTTGCGCGATGAAGTCGCGCAGGTCACGGTAGATCATAGGGTGCGCTCAGTAACCGGGTGGATGCGCAAGCCACGCACATGCGCTCAGTTGATGATTTCAAACAGGGTAACGACCTTGGTGACGCCCGAGGATCTGCTCGCGAGCTCGGCGGCGGCTTTGGCCTCGGCCTGTGTAACCAAACCCATCAGATACACCACGCCAGACTCGGTCACCACCTTGATGTTGTTGGTGGGTACCTTGTCGTCACCCAGCATGCGCGCCTTGATGTTGCTGGTGATGGCGGTATCGTTGGCGTCCGTGGTGAACGAAGAGACCGTTCCTACGGCAAGCTCGTCGAACACGGTCCGCACATCGGGGATCTCCTTGACCAGTTTGGCCGCGCCACTGCGGGTGGCCTCATCCTGTACCTGACCGGTCAGCAAAACCTGCTTGTTATAACTGGTGGCAGAGATGCTGTTGGCTTTCTGCGGGTAGGCTTTGCCTAAACGATCCATAGCGTTCAGTTCGATTTCCTGGTCGCTGACATATACGCCGGTGGTGCGGCGGTCGAGCGCAACCGAGGCACCGACGGCCGCGCCCCCCACCACCGCTGCCGCACAGCCTTGCAATTGCGCGACCACTGCACCCGCCAGCATCAGATAAATCAGTTTGTTCATTCTTCGACTCCTAATAAAACGCTGTCCACCGCATCGCACAGGCAATGGATGGTCAGCAGATGGACTTCCTGGATACGCACTGCCGATTCGGCAGGCGCACAAATCAAGACATCGTCTTCGATCAGATGTTCCGCCAGCTTGCCGCCGCTGCGACCGGAAAGCGCAATCACGTGGACGCTGCGCGCATGCGCCGCGTCCACCGCCTGCAGCACGCTGGGGGAATGGCCGCTGGTGGAGATCGCCAGCAGGATGTCGCCCGGCTGCCCGAGTACCTTGACCTGGCGGGCGAACACCTGATCGTAGGCGGTGTCGTTGGCGATAGAGGTCAGGGTCGAACTGTCGGTGGTCAGCGCAATCGCGGCCAGCCCGGGACGCTCCTGCTCGAAGCGGTGCACCATCTGGGCGACAAAGCGCTGCGCGTCTGCCGCTGCCCCGCCGTTGCCGCAAGCCATGATCTTGCCGCCCTGCGTCAGGCTGTGCACCATCAGGCGGGCCGCCTGTTCGATCGACGGGGCAAGCACCTCGGCCGCGTCGAGCAGGGTTTGGGCCGAGACCTGGAAGTGGCCCAGAATTCTGTCGTGTAAAGGCATGGCAGAATTATCCCACCTTCGCGCTAAGCCACATCGTCGAACGCGTTTTTGATCCAGTCCGGCGCACCGCTGCCGTCGAGCGCGATCACGTCGAACCGGCACGGCGGCAGCGTCTGCAATCCGCTCAGATACTGGCGCGCGGCGGCCAGAAGCTTGCGTTGCTTGGCCGGCGTCACGCTGGCGGCCGCGCCGCCGAAATCGCTGCGGCTGCGCAGACGCACCTCGACAAACACCCGCGTCGCGCCGTCCTGCATGATGAGATCGATCTCGCCAAAGCGGCAGCGCCAGTTGCGCGCGACGGACACCAGGCCCTGCTTGAGCAGAAAGGCCTCGGCGCGCGCTTCGGCGGATTGCCCGAGCAGGGATTTCAACATCTGCGACAATAAGAAGGATGAAAGACAGCCCGCATCATAACCGCCTGCCCGCCGCGCTTTACGTCGTCGCCACGCCGATCGGCAACCTCGGCGACATCACCCTGCGCGCGCTAGACACCCTCAAAGCGGTGGATCGCGTGGCCGCCGAAGACACCCGCGTGTCGGGACAACTACTGGCGCATTTCGATATTTCCAAGCCGCTGGTGTCGATCCGCGAACACAACGAACGCGAGGCCGCCGAAAAAGTGATCGCCTGGATCGTGGCGGGCGAGGCCGTGGCCTATGTGTCCGACGCCGGCACCCCCGCGGTATCCGACCCCGGCGCACGGCTGGTCGCGGCGGTACGTGCGGCAGGCTTGAGCGTGGTGCCGATTCCCGGCGTGTCGGCCGTCGTGACCGCAATGTCGGCAGCGGGCATTGAGTCGGGACAATGGCTGTTTCATGGCTTTTTGCCGCCCAAATCCGGCGCGCGCAGGACCGAACTGCTGACGCTGGCCGCGCTGCCCGCCGCGCTGGTGTTTTACGAAGCGCCGCATCGCATCGAGGAAACCGTGGCGGATCTGGCTGCCGTGCTCGACAGCGACCGGCTGCTGACGCTGGCGCGCGAACTGACCAAGAAATTCGAGGCCATCGTCACCCTGCCGCTGGCCGACGCTGCCGCCTGGCTGGCCGCCGACCCCAACAATGTGCGCGGCGAATTCGTCGTCATCGTGCATCCGCCACGCGCCGCCGCCGTGGCCGTCGACGCCGAGGCGATGCGCGTGCTCGACCTGCTGGCGGACGCGCTGCCGCCGACGCTGGCCGCCAAGCTGGCCTCCAAAATCACCGGACGCCCCAAGGCCGAGCTGTATCAGATGTCTCTTGCACGCAAACCCCAGGAATCCCATTAAGCAGGCCTTTCGCCATGACCGATACGATCACGATTACCCGCCCCGACGACTGGCACATCCACTTCCGCGACGCAGCCGCGATGGCGAGCGTGCTGCCCGATACCGCACGCGTGTTCGGCCGCGCCATCGCCATGCCCAACCTCAAGCCGCCCGTGACCAGCGTTGCGCTCGCCGCAGCCTATCGCGCGCGGCTGTTGGCTGCGGTGCCCGCAGGCCGGGCCTTCGAACCCCTGATGACGCTTTACCTCACCGACAACACCGCGCCGGACGAGATCGTCCGCGCCCGCCAAAGCGGTTTCATTCATGCAGTGAAGTACTACCCGGCCGGCGCGACCACCAATTCCGATTCCGGCGTCACCGATCTGACCCGCCCCTACCCTGCCATTGCCGCGATGGAGGAGGCCGGCTTGCCGCTGCTGCTGCACGGCGAAGTCACCGACCCGGAGGTCGACGTGTTCGACCGCGAAGCGGTATTCATCGAGCGTCACCTGACCCGCCTGATGCGCGACTTTCCGCGCCTGAAGATCGTGCTCGAACACATCACCACCCGGCAGGCCGCGGAGTTTGTCGCCGCTGCACCCGCCACCATCGGCGCAACGCTGACCGTGCATCACCTGCTGTACAACCGCAACGCCATGTTCCAGGGCGGCATCCGCCCGCACATGTATTGCCTGCCGATCCTCAAGCGCGAAACCCATCGCCTGGCGCTGGTTGCGGCGGCGATTTCCGGCAATCCAAAATTCTTTCTTGGCACCGATTCCGCGCCGCACGCGCTCGGCGCCAAGGAAACCGCGTGCGGCTGCGCCGGCGTATATTCCGCGCACGCCGCCATCGAACTCTATGCCGAGGCATTCGACGCCGCAGGGGCACTCGACAAGCTGGAAGCCTTCGCCAGTTTTTATGGCGCGGACTTCTACGGCCTGCCGCGGCATACCGACACGATTACGCTGCGGCGTGACAGCTGGACCGCGCCGCAGCAACTGAGCATGGGCGAGTCGCCACTGGTTCCATTGCGCGCAGGGGAAGCCATTCAGTGGCGGGTGATGTAAATCCCGCGAGCGCTGAAAATAAAAACGGCAGACGTTAGGGTCTGCCGTTGGTGGAAGCTAGCCAGCGCTTCCTAGGATCGCGCGATTTTGCGTCGCGCGTGAGGAGTCGTCTAAGGAAATGCGGGGATAGTCGGCTCGATACCTGAATTGGCTGCCTCGGGATAATGCGCAGCGACCATCTGCCTGATCTCGTTCACGCGCCCGGAAGGCACGTCCACCATCATCAGCACATGTCCGGCAGCAATCGCCGACTCAAAGGTTTTCAGTCGTGAATTGGGTATGGAACTCGCAACCATGCTGGACACCCATGCGCCGAACGCGGCGCCGATCAGCGCGGTCACCAGCACCGTTACCAGCTGCATGTCTACCCCGACCGGCGGGAACACCAGCGCAACCAGACCGGCAAGTATGCCGATGGCGCCACCCACCGCGAGGCCGGTTTCGGCGCCATGAACAAAATCGGACTTCTGCAGGATGGAGGCCTCGTGCAAGCCAGTCAGCGGTACGCCGTCCTTGGCCATGATGGTGATGTTGTTGTCTTCGATGCGGGCCAGCAACAGTTCATCGCGTATGAGTCGGGCTCGTCTGACGTCCGGCACCATGAAATACAAGCGTCTTCTCACGATGGGTCTCCTGGATAAGCGGCATTGATCTGCCTTCGGTATGTTGTATTAGCAAATCTACAGGTACATACAAGTAAAAGTTATACTGTGCGTGGAAAAGCCGGTCAGACAACCGCCGCCATGCAAATGGGGGAGGAAAGTCCGGGCTCCATAGAGCAGGATGCTGGCTAACGGCCAGACGCAGCAACCGTCATGTCGCAAGACAGGGCGGCCAAGGCGAGGAATAGGGCCACAGAGACGAGCGTATTCAGTTACGGTGAAACGCGGTAACCTCCATCCGGAGCAACACCAAATAGGCAGGCGATGAAGCGGCTCGCTGAGTCTGCGGGTAGGTGGCTGGAGCGGGCCAGTAATGACCCGCCTAGAGGAATGGTTGTCCACGACAGAACCCGGCTTATCGACCGACTTTTCCACTTTTTATTTAATTCAATAACTTAGCGATTTTTCCTAAAATTATAGGCAAAATCACCCGCTAAGCGACGGTTTTTCCAGAAACTTATCCACAACCGCGAACCACCCCTAAGTCATTGAGGCATAGGGGTTTTTTTACGTTCGCCGTCTTGACCTCCCCAAAACTATCCCCTATAGTGGGTGCCAGTGGTGATTAGTGGGTGGATGTGGGAGAAAATCCCTCCGCCAGGCACAGCCAATCAAATACGGAGAGCGCATGTTTCGGGGGGTCGCAACAGTCAGTCTGGATAGCAAGAGCCGGCTTGTCGTGCCGGCACGCTATCGCGACGCCCTCCTGGTGAACGGTGGCGGTCGCGTGGTGATCACAGCCGACCCCAGCCAGTGCCTGCTGCTCTACCCCCTGCCCGAATGGGAGCCGATCGAGAAAAAACTCAACGGCCTGTCCGACTTCAATCCGCGCACGCGCAGTCTCAAGCAGTTGCTGGTGGGCTATGCGCACGACATGGACATGGACAGCGCCGGTCGCGTGCTGCTGCCGCCGATGCTGCGCAAATTCGCCGATCTGGACAAAAACGTGGTGCTGGTGGGACAGGGCAGCAAGATCGAACTGTGGAACGAGGCACGCTGGGAAGCGCAGGTGGCGCAGGCGCTGACCTTCAGTGATGACGTGCTGCCGCCGGAACTCGAAGGCTTTACGTTGTGATGGAACCCGCCCATGTGCCGGTGCTGGCACAGGAGGCGGTGGCGGCGCTGGCGATTCAACCCGAAGGCGTCTACGTCGATGCCACTTTCGGGCGTGGCGGACATAGCCGCCTGATCCTCGCCCAGCTGGGCGCTAACGGACGCCTGATCGCGCTGGACCGCGATCCGGATGCCATCCGCGCCGGGGCGAATTTGCAGGACAAGCGGCTGACGCTGGTGCAGCGCACGTTTTCCAGCCTGGGCGCGGTACTCGCTGAAATGGGCGTGCCACGGGTGAACGGTATTTTGTTGGATATAGGCGTGTCGTCGCCGCAGCTGGACGACGCCACGCGCGGTTTCAGCTTTCGTTTCGATGCGCCGCTCGACATGCGCATGGATCCGGGAAGCGGGCTGTCGGCAGCGGACTGGCTGGCAACGGCGGCAGAGGGGGAGATCAGTGAAGTCATCCACAGCTACGGGGAAGAGCGGTTTGCTAAATCGATTGCGCGCGCGATTGTTGCAGCGCGGCAAGTCGAAGCCATCCGCACGACCGGGCAGCTGGCGCGCCTCATCGCCGCAACGGTCAAACGGCACGAGCCGGGGCAGCACCCGGCCACGCGCAGCTTTCAAGCTATACGGATTTATCTCAACCGCGAACTGGAAGAGTTGAGCGCCGTGTTGCCGCAATGCGTGGAGGCCCTACTGCCCGCCGGCCGGCTCGCGGTGATCAGCTTCCATTCGCTGGAAGACCGCATCGTCAAGCGCTTCATGCGCGACGAGGCGCTGGGTGAACAGGCGCCGCGCCGCTTGCCGATTCCGGCAGCGATGCTGAAACCCGGTCGCCTCAAACTGCTGGGGCGCGCCCAGCATGCGAGCGATGCCGAGCTGGCCGCGAACCCGCGTGCGCGCAGCGCCGTGCTGCGGGTGGCGGAACGCGTGGGCGAAACGACATGAGTCGGCTCAACATCGCCCTGGCACTGGTGTTGATCGTGTGCGCGCTGGCGGTGATACAGGCACAGCACCGTTCGCGTACGTATTTTGTGGGTCTGGAACGTTTGAAAAAAGAAGCGCGTCTCCTCGACGAGCAATGGGGGCAACTGCAGCTGGAGCAAAGCACCTGGGCCAATCCGGCACGGGTGGACTCGCTCGCTCGCAGCCGCATCGGGCTGGTGTCGCCGCCGCAGGAACGCATCCACGTTGAAACCGTGCCGGCGGAAATCCGCGGGGTGACGCCATGAGTTTCAAGACCCGTCACGCCCGCTCGAATCAATTGCTCGATCTCAAGCTGGCGCCCTGGCGCATGGCGACGGTGGGTGGACTGCTGATCGGCGGACTGGTGCTGGTGGCGGGCCGCGCGTTCTACCTGCAGGGGCTCAATACCGATTATCTGCAAGGCAAGGGCGATGCGATCTCCAACCGCAACCTCACCCTGCCCACCCATCGCGGCCAGGTGTCCGATCGTTATGGCCAGTTGCTGGCGATCAGTACGCCGGTCGAATCGCTGTGGGCACGCCCGTCCGAACTCAAGCTGACCACTGAACAGCAGGTGCATCTGGCCAAGGTGCTGGACATGCCGGAGGCCGAACTCGGCAAAAAACTCAAACGCAAGGGACGCGGCGAATTCAGCGTACGCCGCCCCGTCACCCCTGAGCAGGCACTCGACGTCGCCGCCATGGGCGTGCCCGGCCTCTATCTGCGGCGCGAATTCCGCCGCTACTATCCGGCGGGCGAAGTGGCCGCGCACGTGGTCGGCTTCACCAACGTGGACGACGTCGGGCAGGAAGGCGTCGAGCGCGCCTATCAGACCTGGCTGGTCGGTCGCGAAGGCGAGCGCCAGATTGTGCGCGACCGCCGCGGCAACATCATCCGCGACCTGGCGCCGATCAAGACCGCACAGATGGGCGGCAATCTGGCCCTGTCGCTCGACCTCAAGATCCAGTATCTGGCGCACCGCGAACTTGCGGCCGCAATCAAATTGAACAAGGCCAAGGGCGGCAGCGTGGTGGTGCTCGACGCCAAGACCGGCGAGATTCTCGCGCTGGCCAATCAGCCGAACTTCAATCCCAACAACCGCCACAATTACAAACCGGAGCCGATGCGCAACCGCGCGGTGATCGACACCTTCGAGCCGGGCTCCACGGTGAAGCCGTTTGTCGCGGCAGCAGTGCTGGAACGCGGCCTGTTCCATCCCGACAGCGTGCTCGACACACCGCAAACCTGGCGTGTGGGCAACAAGCTGGTGCGCGACGAACACCCGCATCCGCGCATGACCGTCAGCGAGATCATCCAGAAATCGAGCAACGTCGGCGCCGTGAAAATGGCGATGTCGCTCACCCCGCAGCAGTTCTGGGAAGTGCTGCATCGCTCCGGCTTCGGCGAGAAGCCCGGCTCGGGTTTCCCCGGCGAGTCGTCCGGACGCCTGCGCGACTACGCTACCTGGCGCCCCATCGAACACGCCACCATGGCCTATGGCTACGGCCTGTCGGTCAGCCTGCTGCAGCTCACCCGCGCTTACATGGCTTTTGCCAACGACGGCGAAGTGATGCCGCTGTCCTTCCTCAAGCGCGAGCCGCAGGAAGTGGTGGGCGAACGCGTGTTTTCACCCAGCGTGGCGCGCGAGGTGCGCGCCATGATGGAAACCGTGACACAGGAAGGCGGCACCGGCACCCGCACCCGCGTACCGGGCTACCGCGTGGCGGGCAAGACCGGCACCGCGCACAAACTGGTCAACGGTCGCTACGCCCCCGACCGCTATCTGGCCTCGTTCATCGGCATGGCGCCGGCGTCCAACCCGCGCCTCATCATCGGCGTGGTGATTGACGAACCCTCCGGCGGCGCGTACTACGGCGGCAGCGTGGCCGGCCCGGTGTTCGCCCAGGTGATGGCGGCCAGCCTGCGCCAGCTCGCCCTGCCGCCCGACGCGCCGGAAACGGCGACCCAGATGACGCACAACACGCCGCCGCTGCCGATAGCTGCGGGCAAGGGGGTGTAATGCCCAGAGCCCACCGCAAGCCAACTCCAGTCCCGCACGAATCAGTGACGCATATCCTGAAGCGCCTCGGTATTGCGCCGACCGAACTCGTCAACGACAGCCGCAAGACCGCGCCGGGTGTCGTGTTCGCAGCGTATCCCGGCGAATCGCGCGATGGCCGCGATTTCATCGCGCAGGCGGTGGCGCGGCGCGTCGATGGCGTGCTGTGGGAGGCCGACCACTTTCAGTGGGATCCCGCACTGCCGACGCCCAACGCAGGCGTGCCCGACCTCAAGACCCGCATCGGCGAGATCGCCGCGCACATCTATGGCGAGCCATCGCGTGCGCTGCACATGGTCGGCATCACCGGCACCAACGGCAAAACCTCGGTTGCGCATTGGCTGGCGCAAGCGTTTGCCCGGCTTGATCGCAAAACCGCCATCGTCGGCACCGCCGGCAACGGTTTCCCTGGCGCGCTGACGCCGGCGCTCAACACCACGCCCGACGCCATCGAGCTGCAGCAGCGGCTGGCGTATTACCGCCAGCAGGGCGCGACCGCGTGCGCGATGGAAGTGTCGTCGCACGGCCTGGTGCAGGGGCGCGTCAACGGCACGTCATTCAATATCGCGGTGCTGACCAACCTGTCGCGCGACCATCTCGACTACCACGGCGACATGGACAGCTATGCCGCCGCCAAGGCGCAACTGTTCGGCTGGCCGGGGCTGGACACGGTGGTGCTCAATCTGGACGACGCCTTCGGCCAGCGCCTCGAACAATCCAGCCGCTCTGCCCGGGTGGCAGGTTACGGCTTCCAGCGCGGCGCGGTAGTCGGCGAAAACCTGCGCCTGTCGCAAAACGGCCTGCAACTGCGCGTGCGCACCGACTGGGGCGACGCCGATCTGGCCGCGCCACTGCTCGGACGCTTCAACGCCGCCAACCTGCTGGCCGTGTTGACCACCCTGCTGGTGTCCGACGTCAAGCTGGAAGACGCCTGCCAGGCGCTGGCGCACATCCAGCCGCCGCCGGGACGCATGCAGACGCTGGGCGGCGACGCGCATCCGCTGGTCGTGGTCGACTATGCCCACACCCCGGACGCGCTGGAAAAAGTACTGGCGACGCTGCGCGAAATCGTCAGCGGCGGCCGCCTGATCTGCGTATTCGGCTGCGGCGGCAACCGCGACAGCGGCAAGCGTCCGCTGATGGGACGTGCGGCGGCAGAAGGCGCCGACGAGGTCTGGATCACCAGCGATAACCCGCGCAACGAAGATCCGCGTCGCATCATCGATGACATTCTGGCTGGCGTCAGCGGCAAGCCACATGTCGAACCCGATCGCGCCCGCGCCATTTTCGAGGCCATCGGCCAGGCGCATCAGGGCGACGTCGTGCTGATCGCCGGCAAGGGCCACGAGGACTACCAGGAAATCGCCGGCGAACGGCTGCCGTTTTCGGACGTGCTGGTAGCCAGAAAAGCCCTGGAGGCGTGGACATGAGCGCGCCGATGATGCGTCTTTCCGATGCTGCCGCCATGCTCGGCGTGCCCTTCAGTGGCACCGATGCCGAGGTGCTGCGCATTTCCACTGACAGCCGCACGATCCAGCCGGGCGACCTGTTCTTCGCCCTGCGCGGCGACAAATTCGACGGCGGCGCGTACGCCGCCCAGGCGTTGCAACAGGGCGCGGCCGGCGTGGTGCTGGACGCCCGCCAGGCGCCCGACCTCCCCTCCGCCCTGC
>JAGVGD010000160.1 GCA_020057245.1 Thiobacillus sp.
ACCGCTTCATCCGGGTTGACGTCGCGGCGCGCTTCCTTGCCGAAGAACTCCTTCACCGCATCCATCACTTTGGGCATGCGGGTCTGGCCGCCGACCAGAATCACGTCGTCCACTTGAGACGTGGTCAGGCCGGCATCTTTCAGCGCCATTTTGCATGGATCAATGGTGCGCTTGATCAGGTCTTCCACCAGCGCTTCGAACTTGGCACGGGTGATCTTCACGGCCAGGTGCTTGGGACCCGAGGCGTCAGCGGTGATGTAGGGCAGGTTGACTTCGGTCTGCTGCGCGGACGACAGCTCGATCTTGGCCTTTTCGGCCGCTTCCTTCAGGCGCTGCAGCGCGAGCACGTCTTTCTTCAGGTCGACGCCTTGCTCTTTCTTGAATTCGTCGGCGATGTAGTCGATCAGGCGCTGGTCGAAGTCTTCGCCGCCGAGGAAGGTGTCGCCGTTGGTCGACAGCACTTCGAACTGATGCTCGCCGTCCATTTCGGCAATCTCGATGATGGAGATGTCGAAGGTGCCGCCGCCGAGGTCATACACGGCGATCTTGCGGTCGCCTTCCTTCTTGTCCATGCCGAAGGCCAGCGCGGCCGCGGTCGGCTCGTTGATGATGCGCTTGACTTCGAGACCGGCGATGCGGCCAGCGTCTTTGGTGGCCTGGCGCTGGCTGTCGTTGAAGTAGGCCGGCACGGTGATGACGGCTTCGGTGACTTCTTCGCCCAGGTAATCTTCGGCAGTCTTCTTCATCTTGCGCAGGGTTTCGGCCGACACCTGCTGCGCCGCCATTTTCTGGCCGCGTACTTCCACCCATGCGTCGCCGTTGTCGGCCTTGACGATCTTGTAGGGCATCAGGCCGATGTCCTTCTGCACTTCCTTCTCTTCGAAGCGGCGGCCGATCAGGCGCTTGACTGCGTACAGGGTGTTTTTCGGGTTGGTGACTGCCTGGCGCTTGGCCGGTGCGCCAACCAGGATTTCGCCATCTTCGGTGTACGCGACGATGGACGGCGTGGTGCGCGCGCCTTCTACGTTTTCGATGACTTTAGGCGTGCCGTTTTCCATGACGGCCACGCAGGAGTTAGTGGTGCCGAGGTCAATACCGATGATGCGTCCCATGATGCGTTCCTTCTAAAAAGTATTTGAATGTATTGATATGTGGGGAGAACTGCGCCCGTTTCAATAGCGGCGGCGCGTCCGATCGTTCAATCTTTGCCTTTTGCCACCATGACCAGCGCCGGGCGCAGGGTGCGCTCGTGCAGGCGATAGCCTTTTTGCAGCACGGTGACCACCGTGTTGGCGGGCTGATCGGATTCGATCATCTGGATGGCCTGATGCTGATGCGGGTCGAATTTTTCGCCGACCGGGTTGATCTCATTCAGATTGAATTTGCCGAACGCCGCGACCAGTTGTTTCAGCGTCAGTTCGACGCCGTCCTTCATGTTTTCCACGCTGGGCGATTCGACGGTGAGTGCCGCTTCCAGGCTGTCTTTGACCGCCATCAACTCGCTGGCGAAGTTTTCCACCGCGAACTTGCGCGCCTTGTCGACATCGTCCACTGCGCGGCGTCGCATGTTCTCGGTTTCGGCCTTGGCGCGCAGCCAGGCATCGTGATGTTCGGCTGCGACAAGTTCTGACGCCTTCAGCATTTCTTCCAGGCTGGGCATGGTTTCCTTGGCGTGCCCAGCCGGCGCGGCGGCAGCTTCTGCGTTGTTTTCGATGTTGTCCTGCATATGAACTCCCAATTGATTCTCGCCAGCAAATGGGGATGGCCGGGAGGGATTCAAGAGGCGGGCATCAACTTTTTGATGCAGCCAGCAGGGTTAATCGGGCTAACTTCAGATTGCCGCAGGGGGGCGCTTCCGGTATGATGCCGGGCTCCCGGAGAGGTGGATGAGCGGTTTAAGTCGCACGCCTGGAAAGCGTGTTTAGGATAATATCCTAACGCGGGTTCGAATCCCGCCCTCTCCGCCACACACCGTACATTTTCCACGCTAACGCGATGCCGAAATATGCTTACCACGGCAGGTTGTCCGTGGTCGTCCCCGTCAAGAACGAGCAGGACAACGTCGAACCGCTGGTGCGCGAAATCGCAGCCGCGCTGTCTGGCAATACCACGTTTGAAATCATCTATATAAACGACGGCAGTACGGATGCCACGCAGGCACGCCTGACTGCGCTGAAGGCCGGGTTTCCGATGTTGCGGGTGATCCGCCATCGGGCCTCATGCGGGCAAAGCCGCGCGGTGACCACAGGGGTGAGTGCGGCGCGATACGAATGGATCGCCACGCTGGATGGCGATGGCCAGAATGATCCGGCCGATATCCCGGCCATGCTGGCTGAACTGGCCAATCCGGCGCAGCCTGCCAATCTTGAATTGCTGGCCGGTTGGCGCGCCAAGCGCAACGACACATTCCTGCGCCGACTGTCTTCCCGAATCGCCAATGGCGTGCGTTCGCGCATGTTGAAAGACAACACGCCGGACACCGGTTGCGGCCTCAAGCTATTCGCTCGCGAGACTTTTCTGCAACTCCCCAATTTCGACCATTTGCACCGTTTCCTGCCGGCTTTAGTGATGCGCAACGGCGGCGCTGTCGTGTCGGTGCCGGTGCATCACCGGGCGCGCGAACGCGGCACCTCGAAATACGGCGTGCACAATCGTTTGTGGGTGGGGATCGTCGATCTGTTCGGCGTTGCCTGGCTGCAGCGGCGGGTGCGCCTGCCGCAGATCGAGCCGGATTCCGA
>JAGVGD010000121.1 GCA_020057245.1 Thiobacillus sp.
GAGCCGGTGCCTGAGGTGTTGCCGCCGCCGGCGCCGGTGGTGGCCGAAGCGCCCAAACCCGCACCGCCTCCGCCGCCTACGCTGCCGCGTCCGGCCGATTACCTGAACAACCCCAAACCACCTTATCCACGCTTGTCGAACAAGCTGCGCGAAGAAGGCACCGTCCATCTGCGCGCACTGATCAATCCGGACGGCAGCGTAGCCAAGCTCGAACTGCTGAAAAGCAGCGGATACGAGCGGCTCGACACCGTCGCCTTCAACACCGTCAAGAACAGCTGGAAGTTCGAGCCGGCCCGCCAGAACGGCCAGCCCGTGGCGGAATGGATCAATTTCCCCGTCGAATTCACATTGAAAAACAGGAGCTAAATATGGACACCCCCGCCGCCGCCCAACTGGGCTTTGCCCATTTCATCGCGCAGGCCGACAGCCTCGCGCATTTCCTGCTCGTCGTGCTGCTGGCGATGTCGGTCATCACCTGGTATCTGATCGTCAGCAAGAGCCTCGCCAACCTGCGCATGAAAAAACATGCCGAGGCCTTCCTCAGCCGCTTCTGGGATGCGCCCGGCCTGCCCGCGGTGGCTGATTATCTGCAGAACAATGGCATCAACGATCCGTTCTCGCATCTCACCCACCACGGGCTCAAAGCCGCCGAGCAGTTCCGCAACAAGACCGGATCACGCCTGGTCGAGTCGGGCTCGGAAGACGATTTCCTGACCCGCGCGCTGCGCCGCGCCATCACCCAGGACACCGCACGCCTCGAATACGGCCAGACCATGCTGGCCTCGATCGCGTCCTCCGCCCCGTTCGTCGGCCTGTTCGGCACGGTGTGGGGCATCTACCACGCGCTGGTCAACATCGGCATGTCGGGTTCCGGCAGCCTCGATCAGGTCGCTGGCCCGGTCGGAGAGGCGCTGATCATGACCGCGCTCGGGCTGGCCGTCGCGATCCCGGCCGTGCTCGCCTACAACTTCTTCAACCGCTCCAAGCGCCAGATGCTGACCGAAGTCGACGGCTTCGCGCATGACCTGTTCGCCTTCATGTCCACCGGCGTGCGCAACAACACCCGCGTCCACAAGGACGAGGCGCGCGTCTACACGGCCCCGGCCGCAAGGAGCGCATGATGGCTTTCGGCGGACTCATGAACGAGGCTGGCGACGGCGACAACGCGGAAATCAACATGATTCCGCTGATCGACGTGATGCTGGTGCTACTGGTCATTTTCATCATCACCGCGCCGCTGATGACGCATGCGGTCAAGGTCGACTTGCCGGTGGCCGCCAGTCGCCAACCCGAAAACATCAAGCCCGACACCATCAAGCTGTCGATCACGGCCGACGGCACGGTGTACTGGAACTCCGAAGCCGTCGACCAGGCGGCCTGGCAGGCGCGGATGGAGGCCGCCGCGCAGCAAGAGCCGCAGCCGGAAATGCATATCCGCGCCGACGGCGAACTCGCCTACAAGAACGTCGCCCAGATCATGTCCGACGCGGCACGCGCCGGTCTGACCAAACTCGGCTTCGTGACCGACCCCAGGAAAGCGAACCAAGCCGTCCCCGAAACAGAATAAACACCGCCACGAGCGGCCCCTCTTTTCAACCCAGCCAGCCAAGCGTTTTGCTCTGCCAGCCAGCCGTTTTTACCTCAGGAGAGCAAACCCATGTCACATCTTCGACCGCGCCCGCTATCGGGCACACTGCGCCAGCTGCTGGCCCGCCTGCAACCCGCGACCACCGCCCCTGCGGTGGCTTCACTGGCCTTTGCCATGCTGGCGCCTGCCGCATTCGCGCAAACTGCCGCGGCCCCTGCCGCGCCGCCCAATGCCGCACATGAGACCTCGCTGCCCACGGTCAAGGTGGAAGCCACTGCCGACCCGATGGAAGTGAACAATGGCTATCAGGCTACTGAAACCCGCGTCGGCAAGGTCAAGCAGGATCCGCACGATGTGGCGCAGGCCGTCACCAGCGTGACCCACCAACTGATGGAAGAGCAGCAGGTCGGTTCGCTGCGTGAGGCGCTGCGCAACGTGTCAGGCCTCACCTTCAACGCCGCCGAAGGCGGCCGTGCCGGAGACAACATGATGCTGCGCGGCTTCTACACCTTCGGCGACATGTACCTCGACGGCATCCGCGACACTGCGCAGTACAACCGCGAAACCTTCTTCCTCGAACAGGTCGACGTGCTGCGCGGCTCCGCTTCGATGCTGTTTGGCCGCGGCCAGGCCGGCGGCGTCATCAACCTCGTCTCCAAAACGCCCAAGCGCGCCGATGCCTACACGCTCACCGGCAGCCTCGGCACCGAAACCTACAGCGAAGTCACCGCCGACCTCAACAAGCGGCTGGGCGAGGACAGCGCCATTCGCGTCAACCTGATGAAGCGCAACGAAGGCAGCTGGCGCGAAAACCCGGTCACGGGAACCGAACCCGAAGTCGATCGCGGCGGCGCGCAGGTCAGCCTCTCGCTCGGCATGCAAACCGACAACGAACTCAATTTCTCCTACCTGTATCTGCGCAACCGCGACATTCCGGACTACGGCTTCTCGTTCGACAGCGCGACCCGCGCGCCGAACACCAACTTCTCGCCCGATACTTTCTGGGGCGTGGATGGCAACTTCGACGACAGCGACGTGAACGTGGTCACCGGCAGCTGGACCCACCGCTTCTCGCCCAAGACCGAGTTACTGACCTCGCTCCGCTACGGCGATTACGAGCGCAGCTACTGGGCGCGCACCCCGAGCGCGACGGTTGCGCCCAGCGACACCGGCCTCAATCTGCCGAGCACCGGCGTCGGCCCGACGCGCTCGATGGACTACGAAACGCTGACCCTGCAATCGGTCCTGACATCCAGCTTCCGCGCCTGGGACATGAAACATGAAGTAGTCGGCGGCATCGAATATCTGTACGAAGACAGCCACCGCGCCAGCCTGCAGAACCTCGGCGGCACCGATGCGATCAACCCGCCGGATTTAGAGCCTTACGTCGAATCGACGACCGGTGCAGGATTGAACAACTTCAATGGTAATTCCTACGCGCTCTACCTCCAGGATACAGTCGAGTTCATTCCCTTCTGGAAAGCCACGCTGGGCGTGCGGCGCGACCAGCTCGACGCCGAATATTCCAGCGCCAGCTCGCCCGAACTCAGCTACGGCGAATGGAGCTATCGCGCCGCGTTGTCGTATCAGCCGACCGAAACGGCCCACTACTACTTCGGCTACAGCGATTCGTTCAGCCCCACCGCCGACCTGTACCAGCTGACCGTGGCGCCGCAGCCGCCGGAAACCAGCGAAGTCTATGAAATCGGCGCGAAGTGGATGTTCTTCGAAGGCGATCTCAGCTTCCGCACCGCGCTTTACACAGCGACCAAGTACTGGGAGCGCAATACCGATCTCGAAGCGACCGCCGCGATTTTGACCAAGAAGCGCCGCACCAATGGCATCGAGCTCGAAGCAGCCGGCCGCATCACGCCCAACTGGGAAGTGTTCACGGGCCTGGCGCTGATGGATTCAGAAATCCTCGAAGTCGCCGAAAACATCAACGCCACCACCGGCGCCATCACGGTCGCCAACGCTGGCTACGAAGGTCAGCGCGCGCGCAACACGCCCGAGTACACATTTAACCTGTGGACCACGTACAAACTGGGCGGCGGCTGGAAAATCGGTGGCGGCGTCGAGGTCAAGGGCGATCGCTACGGCTATAGTCCGAGCGGCTCAGGCGCGGTCCCCACTCTGCCCGGCAGCACCGAGTTCCACCCCAACACCGCGCCGTCGTATGACCGCTGGGATGCCATGGTCGCTTACGAGCAAAAAAGCTGGGCCGCACGCCTGAACGTCAAGAACCTGTTCGACGAGGTCTACTATGACTCGCTCTACGACAACGGCTCTTTCACTGTGCCCGGCACCGGACGGCAGATCATCCTCACCGGCGAGCTGAAGTATTAAGCAAGCCTTTCCCCGCCGTCATTGGCGGGGTGGGGGCATTGTCCGTCTGGCAACGGGCAGTGTTTCCACCCGACAGGAGACCTTCATGCTTTTGCACATCCCCAACGTACTCGACGCTGCCACCCTCGCCCGCTGCACCGCCCTGCTCAAGCAGGCCGACTGGACCGACGGTCGCGTCACCGCAGGCAGCCAGGCCGCAACGGTGAAAAACAACCTGCAACTGCCGGAGACCAGCCCGGTGGCCTTACAGCTGCGCGCCACCGTGCTGGAAGCCCTGTCGAAAAACGCGCAGTTTTTCAGCGCCGCGCTGCCCAAGCGCATCTACCCGCCGCTGTTCAACCGCTACGGCGATCAGGCCAATTCATTCGGCAACCACGTCGACAACGCCATCCGCACCCATCCCGCCAGCGCCCAGCACGTGCGCACCGACCTGTCTTTCACCCTGTTCCTGAACAACCCGGGCGATTACGACGGCGGCGAACTCATCATCGAGGACGGTATGGGTGGCCGTGCGGTGAAGCTGCCGGCGGGCGATCTCATCCTCTACCCGTCCTACAGCGTACACCGGGTCGAGCCGGTGACGCGCGGCGCGCGGCTGGCCTGTTTTACCTGGCTCGAAAGCATGGTGCGCGAACCGCAGCAGCGCGAACTGCTGTACGAACTCGACATGAGCATCGTCGCGCTGCGCGGCGAGCAGGGCGACACCGATACCGCCGTACGTCTCACCAGTTGTTATCACAACCTGATGCGGATGTGGGCGACGGTTTGAACGCTGAGGGAGCAGCCCCCGCCTCCGCTGATCCTGACCACGCCCATTCCCGCCTGTCGCGGGACACCGCCACAGGTGCTGGCCATTCATTCTGTAGGGTTTTTACAACGCGCAATTATTCGAGCCCGCGTATTGATTGACTTAGTTAATACGAATTACTATCATTTGCACCCATGTTCCCATCAAACCGGAAGCGTATCCGGGATGAAACGGAATCTGTCTGCGCCCCTGCAGGCGTGCGCCAGCCAGGCCCCAGGTCTGGCCAGCTTTCATCAACCTAACTGGAATCGCCCGGCATGACCCACCGCCTTCACGCCCCGCGCATGACCCGATTCCAGCCAGCCCAGCCACCCAGCCAGCCACAGGATCTCCCCTAGCCAGCCAATGCCACTGACCGTCTATACAAGGGAGAAATCATGCAATCCAACCGCAATCTGAGGATCGCGCTGATACTGGCCGGCCTCGTCAGTGTGCCGGCGCAGGCCGCTACCGCCGCTGCCGACCAGAAACAGCTGATGCAGAATTACGAGAAACTGCTGCAGCGCGTCGAACAACTCGAAGCCGCCAACAAAAATCTAGAAGCCAAGCTTGAGCAAGCGCCGGCTGCCGCGCCTGCAGCCGCGCAAGCCGCAGAAATGACCGAACGCGTGGAAGATATCGAGAACCAGGTTCTGGCATTGAAGAAACCCGCCGACTCCGGCATCGCCATCGGCGCCTCGATAACCATGGTGGCGCTGGATGCCGTCAAGGGCACGACCACCGGCAAGGACGACAGCCAGCTGAATTATCTGGCCGATCTCGAAATCGAAATCCCGGGCGACTCTTTGGGCAAGCTGGTCAGCTTTGGCGACAGCAAATTCTTCGCCCACCTGCGCGCCGGACAGGGAGACAGCCTCGCCAACCTCAATCCCACGCTGACCGGCACGGTCAATTCGTCGGCCTTCGGACTCACCCATGGCGACGAATCCTCCCTGATCCTGGCCGAAGCCTGGTATCAGCTGGGCATGCCGCTGAGCCAGGGGCAGTCGGGCGAGCTCGGGCGCGTCGAAATGACGGTCGGCAAAATGGATATCTTCGGTTTTTATGACGGCAACGCGGTCGCCGACGACGAAACCGAGTTCTTCCTCAACAACGTCTTCGTGCACAACCCGCTGCTGGATTCCGGCGGCGACCTCACCGCTGACAGTTTCGGCTTCGCACCGGGCGTGAACGTGGCGTACATCAACGACGTCAACAGCGTCAATTTCTGGAAATTCTCGCTCGGCGCATTCGGCTCCGGTTCGGGCGCGGGATTCGACGACACCTTCTCGGGCACTTTCGCCATGGCGCAGGCCGAATACACCGGCCGGGTGCTGTTCGGACTGCCGGCCAACTATCGCGTCTATGGATGGTTCAACGACCAGGCGATCGCGTTTGCCAACGAGTTCGACGGCGAGACCGAAAATCACACCGGCGTGGGCTTCTCCATCGACCAGCAGGTGTCGCGCTACGTCACCCTGTTCTCGCGCGCCGGCTATTCCACCGAAGGCAAGGTCAAGTTCGACTGGGCCTTCAACCTGGGCGCCCAGTTCGGCGGTGCCGCCTGGGGCCGCTCGACCGACCGCTTTGGTGTGGCCATTGGCTGGCTGAGCCCAAGCGACGACTTCAAATCGGCGGCGCCGACACTCGACGTCGACGGCGACACCGTGGCGGACTTCGGCTTTGCACCGAACGGGGTGGAGACCCAGGCCGAGCTGTTCTACGCCGTGCAACTCAACAACAATTTCCAGGTCACACCGAGCCTGCAATGGGTCGGGCAGCCTGGCGGCGACGATGCAGCCGAAGATATCGTTGTGCTGGGCCTGCGCGCCAAAGCTGCTTTCTAATTCACTATGACTCCATTCTCGAAAGACGCTCCCATGAAAAAATTGCTTATTGCCCTGAGCTTCAGCGCCATGCTGGCGCAATCCCCCATGACGCTGGCTGCGCCCGGCGCGTCGGCAGTCTCGCCGGTGCTGACCAATTACGCCAACATCGTGCACGCCAATTACGAAGACACCCTGAAAGCCGCACAACGCATGCAAAAGGCGATCAACGCCTTCCTCTCCCAGCCTTCCGCCGAAACGCAGCAAGCCGCGCAAAATGCCTGGCGCGAAGCACGCGAGTTCTACGGCCAGACCGAAGCCTTCCGCTTTTATGGCGGCCCGATCGACGACGACGACGGCCCCGAAGGCCGCCTCAACGCCTGGCCGATGGACGAGTCCTATGTCGACAGCGTCAAGGGCCGGAACGGTGCGGGCCTGATCAACAACCCCGCATTTGTGATCAACATGGACAACGTGATCGCGCAGAACGAGCGCGGCGGCGAAGAAAACATCGCCAGCGGCTGGCATGCCATCGAGTTCCTGCTGTGGGGTCAGGACATGAATGCGGACGGTCCGGGCAACCGCGCCTTCACCGACTTCGTCGACGGCAAGGCGCCCAACGCCGATCGCCGCCGCGACTATCTCAAGGTCATCACCGACCTGCTGGTTGCCGACCTCAATTCGCTGGAGAAGGAATGGTCGCCCGGCCGCAAATTCAACTACCGCGCACAGTTCGAAAAGGGCGGCCTGGATTCGCTGCGCATGATGTTCGTCGGCCTGGGCTCGCTGTCGCGCGGCGAACTGGCCGGCGAGCGGCTCGAAGTGGCGCTCAACAGCCAGGATCAGGAAGACGAGCACTCCTGCTTCTCCGACAACACCCACCGCGACGTGGTCAACAATTCGCTCGGCATCGAAAACGTCTGGCTGGGCCGCTACAAGCGCGCCGATGGCAGCGTGCTGCAGGGCGCGTCGATGAAAGACCTGGTGGCCACCGAGAATGCCGAACTGGCCAACAAGACCACGCAGCAGATCGCGGCTTCGGTGGCATCGGCCCTTGCCATCCAGGCGCCGTTCGACCGTGAAATCATCGGAGCCTCCGACGCAGCGGGGCGCCAGCGCATTCAGCAGACCATCAACAGCCTGACCCAGCAAAGCAAGGATCTGGTGCTGGCTGCCAATGCGATCGGCATCCACAAGCTCACGCTGGTTCAGCCCTGAACCATGCCTGCCCCGCTCATTTCGCATCAGCCAGATGAGCGGGGCCTGCCAGCCTCCAGCCAGCCAATCCGGACAAGCTCGTCATGAAATCGAATACTATTTTTGCAACACTGACATTGTTTTTCGCGACCGGCCTGGCCGCCGCGCCGACCGCGTCCTCCCCCAGCGAAAAGACGGGTGGCGAGACCACCATCTACGCAACCGGACGCAATGCTTTTTCCTTTTCAGCGGCCAATCTCACGGATGAAGAACGCACCCGCTTCGTGATCGGCAACTCCTTTTTCAAGCGCAACTGGGTGGAAGCCCCCGCCTCCACCAAGGTACGCGACGGCCTGGGGCCGCATTTCATCACGCGCTCCTGCGGCGGCTGTCACGTCCAGGACGGTCGCGGTGCGCCGCCGGATATTGCCAAAGGCGAGCAGCCCATCGCCCTGCTGCTGCGCCTGTCCGTGCCCGTCGTCGGCGAGCATGGCGGCGTGGTGCCGGACCCGGTCTACGGCGATCAGTTCGACAACTTCGCCGTGCAGCAGGTGCGCCCGGAAGGCAAGGCCATCATCAGCTACCAGGACATCAAGGGGCGCTTTGCCGACGGCACGTCCTACACCCTGCTGCAACCCCGCTATGCGTTCAAGGACCTGGGCTATGGCCCGATGGCAAAAGACGTGATGGTCAGCCCGCGCATTGCGCCGCAGCTGATCGGCGTCGGCCTGCTGGAAGCCATTCCTGAAGCGGAAATTCTGGTCAACGCCGCACGGCAAAAGGCCCGTAGCGACGCCATCAAGGGCATGCCCAACCGGGTGTGGGATGAATACGCGAAAAAAATGATGCTGGGCCGCTACGGCTGGAAGGCCAACGTCGCCAGCATCGCCCACCAGACTGGCGGCGCGTTCAATGGCGACATCGGCATCACCTCGTCGCTGTTTCCCAACGAGGCCTGCACGCCGCAGCAGACAGACTGTCTCGCCGCCCCGCGCGGCGGCCACGGCCAGGCCGCGGAAATCGACGACAAGACCCTGGGCGACGTGGTGTTCTACCAGGCCACGCTGGCGCCGCCGGCGCGCCGTGCAGCCAACGATCCGCGCGTGCTGCGCGGACAGAAGCTGTTCGAACAGGCGCAGTGCGCGGCATGCCACCGCCCCAGCTACGTCACGGCCCAAAGCCCCAACCCCGGCCTTAGCAGCACGGCGCTGAATGGCCAGACCATCTGGCCCTACACTGACCTGCTGCTGCACGACATGGGCGAAGGACTGGCCGATGGCCGGCCCGACTTTGCCGCCAGCGGCAGACAATGGAAAACGCCGCCGCTGTGGGGCATCGGCCTGATCCCCGATGTCAACGGGCATAACTGCCTGCTGCATGACGGCCGCGCCCGCGGCGTGCTGGAAGCGGTCCTGTGGCACGGCGGCGAAGCCGAGGCGAGCCGCCAGCGGGTGCTTGAAATGAAACAGCGCGAGCGCGAAGACCTGGTCAAATTTGTGGAGTCACTGTGATGCGCAAGCGATTACTCGTACTGTCTGTTCCGCTCGCGCTCGCGTCTGCCGGCGCTTGGGCGCAGCCCGCCCCCGCGCCGGCCGTATCGGCAGCCGCCTTCGTCCAGACGGTGGATCGCGAATGGGCGGTGCCCGTGTCCGACGCTTTCGTGCGCAGCAGCGCCCCAC
>JAGVGD010000049.1 GCA_020057245.1 Thiobacillus sp.
CAGCTGCGCGTCAGCGCGGGGTGCCCGTACTCGGGGTCGCTGGCGGGGTCGGCGCGGTCGAGCGCGGCGCAGGTATGGGCTTCGCCGGCCCAGTCGTGCATGTGCAGTTCGCCGTGTTCGGCGGCTTCGCCGAACAGCTGCACCAGCTGGCTGCGCACCAGCATCGGCATGCCCATCTCGAATTGCGTGCGCTGCTCCGGATTCATCGCCACAAAGCCGCCGAGCGCCGCGCCGTCCTGGTCGGGGTCGCTGCCGCCGCAGGCATCGAAAATTTCACCCAGCACCGCCCGTTCATGGCGTACGAAAGCATTGCCGGACTGCCCGGCTGCGCGCCAGAACGCCTGCGGATACGCCATCAAGGCCTTGGCCTGGGTGGCCATCCAGGTGGGCGTCGCGCGCATCGCCTCGACCAGTTGCGGATCGAGCGCGGGCGTGAAGCGCACGCCTTCCAGCAGCAAACGCGGCGGCACGGCCAGCACCACGCGGCGCGCGCGGATCACGGTTTCGGCCGCGTCGGGCGCGTCGGAAGGATTGCGAAAACGCAATTCGAGATGCGCCCCCACATCGGTCAGCGCGACCAGTTCGTGCCCCAGCCGCAGTGTGTCGGCAGGCACGCTGCCGGACAGGGCCTGCACCAGTCCGGCCATGCCGCCGCCCAGCCGCTGCGCGCCGCCATGGATGGCCTGATCGAAGGCTTCGGCATCTTTCTCGGGATCGCGCATGCGCAGCACCGCGCCGCTGTCGTGCTGGGGAAATGCCTCGAGGTCGAGTTCCGCGACCAGCGCGGCCATATGCGGTTCGGACTCGGGCCAGAACCAGGTCGGGCCGAGATCGAGCGCCATGCCGCCGGTACTGCGCGCGCCCAGAATCCGTCCGCCGAGCCGGGTACGCGCCTCGAACAGCAGGAAGGACTGGCCGCGCGCATGCAGCGTGCGCGCCAGCGCCAGGCCGCACAGGCCGGCGCCGACGATGGCGATCTCGATGTCGATTTCCTTCATGGCTGGCTGATTCATGGCTGTTTTGTCCGCGTCACCTTACAGATCGTCTTCCAGCGCATCCATCGCCACCAGCTGCTCGCGCAAGGCCATGTGCGCGTAAAACCCTTGGTACTTGTCGTAGAGCGGATCGCTCTGCAGTGCGCCGATCGCCAGCTCGTCGCTAAGGTGGACGCGATAATCCTTGAGTTCGTGCGCCAGCACAGCGACGCAGGCATCGAACTCGTTTGCCACTGCGTCCCCATCCACTTTCGCTCCATGGGTCGCGCGCACCTTGAGCACGAAGTCCTCGCGGCTGAACGCAAACCAGGCATGTGGGCGTTTCTGGTGGGGGATTTCAACGATATAGATCATGGGGGCGACTCAATCGCGGATCGAGGTGACGACGTTGATCGATTGGCGCAGCCGCTCGGCGATGCCGGTCGGGCTGCTCTCGTACGCCTCGCGCGCTTCGTTCAGCGCGGCCTGCGCGACGAGCGCCTCGTCCCAGGTGAGCGGCACGCGCCCGGCCAGGTGAGTGGCCTTGGGCACCGCTTCGAGGACGGCTTTCCAGTTGGGGTGCTGGACGACCGGAATGAGCCACTCGGCCTCTTTCACGCCGTCCAGAAAAACGGCGCGACCGATCACTTGCAGCTTGCGGCCGTCCTCGGTGG
The DNA here is from genome assembly GCA_020057245.1 of Thiobacillus sp. GTDB lineage: Bacteria > Pseudomonadota > Gammaproteobacteria > Burkholderiales > Thiobacillaceae > Thiobacillus. The sequence continues at coordinate 1,649 of JAGVGD010000049.1, forward strand.
TCTTGATGTGGGTTGCCATGTCTTTGCACTCCTATGCAGCGTTGAATATGTGATGCCGAACGACAGCTAGTCGTCTTCCATCGACGGCAACAGAATCACTTCGTCCGGCATGCCGTCGCCGTTTTCCTCGAAACCCAGCCCGCCGACCAGCGAATAGCCGGCATCGCCTTCGAGCAGTACGACCGCCTCTGCGGGCATCTGTTGCAATGCCGCGATCAGTTGCTCGACGGTCATTGCACGCCCGGGCTGACGGCGAGCCAGATGTCGATCTCGCCGCGCACCAGCCAGTTCAGGGTGACCGCGCGAAACGCCTTGTCCTCGGCCGTTTCCCAGATCACGCACAACAAGGCTTCGTCGCGGGTCAGCGGCTCGTTCTTCGCCAGCTTGTCCACGGCCGCCGCACAGGCCAGCGGGTCGGCGTCATGCGCTGCGAATGCTTCATGGGCCGCCGCGATGCCTGCGGCAATCTCGTCCGCAGTCGCCATCTCGACCTGTTTGCCTTCGAAGGTGATGCTTGCTTGCATGGGTTTCTCCTGTTGCAACGTCAAACTGAACAAAGCTGTTGCGCAGGCCGCTCCAGTTCCATGCCGCGGAATATCGAGCAGCGCCGGAACACCTCGGCACTGGGCGGAACCTGCTTCTGGTTGCAGAACTTGGCGGCCAGCTTGGCCAGCCCCTTGATGTCGCGGCCGCTGGCGCTGGGAAACAGTGCAACCAGTTCGTCCAGCAAGACATCGTCGACTGCGAGCGCGAACTGCTCCAGCATCACCTGCCAGATCCGCCGCCGCGCGTCGTGATCGGGTGGGTAATAGCGGATCAGGGCGATGCAGCGCGAAACGATGGCCTCGTCGATGTCGTCGACCCGGTTGGTGGTGAGGAACAGCAGGCCGTTGAAATATTCCAGTACGCGCAGGAACACGCCGACCACGGCGTTCATGGCGATGTTGTCGTCGCGGCGCTTGATGTAGACATCGGCCTCGTCGATCAGCATCACGGCACCCCAGCGCTGCGCCCGGGTCAGCACGTCCTTGAGCGCGGTTTCCATTGCAGCCACGTTCAACCCCAATTGACCGGAGTGCACGCGATACAGCGGACGCTGGATGATTTCCGAATACACCTCGGCGGTCAGCGTCTTGCCCACCCCGGCGGGGCCGGCGCACAGCACCGTGGTGCCGCCGGACTTGCCGGCCACGATGTCGTCCATGAGCACGTCCATCTCGGCGGTCAGGATGTCGATCAGATCGGTCTGCTCCGGCGGCAGGATCAGCTTCTGCTTCAATGCCGGCTGGTATTCATAGGGGGCGATGTCGTCGACGTGCACCCACAGGTAGTGATGCAGGTCGAGGTGGAACATGAAAATGTAGGGATGCACCGGCAGTTGCGTGAACAGCCCCTTGGGCATCGCCGCCTGGGTTTCGCCGATGGCCGCTTCGGCATTGTATTGATTGCTCTTCGCCGCCTTGCGCAGGTAGGGACCGAGAATATCCCCGGTCGTTTCCAGCGTGGTGGTGCGCGCGCTCAGGATGCCTTCGTCGTTCACCAGCCGGGTAGCGCCGCCGCCGGAGGACAACACCACCACGTCCTTGCGCGACCAGTCGGTGTCGCGGTGGGTCGCGCTCGGGTCTTCGGCGTAAAAGCCGGTGCCCCGGGCGGAGAACTGCTTGCCGTATTGAGCGCGCCAGTCGAAATAGCGCGCCACGCTGTCGTCGTAGGCGCCGATCAGTTCTGCGCTTTCGCGCACGAAACCCTTGGCGGCGAGAATCTCCGCCACGGTCTTGCCGACGATATCGGCGGCGGAAATGCGGAATGCCGAAGTGGCAAGCGTGCCCTTGGCATTGGCCCTGAGCTCGAGCACCACCTTGCCGGTTTCATCGTTGGATGACGCGATGTAGTCGAGACGGGTGACCACGTAGGCCAGCGGCTTGTCCGCCACATCCAGGCGGAACAGCCAGCCGCGCACGGCATCGGTCATCAGGTAGCTGGCAATCGCCGGCATCAGCATTTCGAGGTCGTCGTCGGGGCCGAAGCGGACGCCCTGGCCGTCGAACGCCTGTTGCAGCGTGGCGAGTTGCGCCGCGCGCGTGCGCATGGCGGGGCCGGCTTCACGATAGAGATTGCCGAGGAAGCCCAGCTCGATGCCGGAGAACTGGCTGAACGGCAGCGTGACCTTGTTGCCGAAGCGCAGCTGGTCCTGAAGCGGTGCGAGGCGCGGAAATGCCGTGATCATGGCCTCGACGTAGGGGCGCTCGATCTGCAGATTCATGGCGTGATCCTGATCGTGTCAGACAGCGCGGGCTTGCACTCGAAAACCGCCGGTTGCTCCTTGCGGTAGAAGCGCAGCCACATCAGCGTGGCCGGCACCAGGGAACGCACCGCGAACCACAGCGCGTCCTGTTCCGCTTCCTTGTCCGGGCCGCCCAGTTGGCGCGCGACGGTTTGCCAGCCCGCCCAGTCCACTTCGACCAGCGTGCTCAATACCGACGGCGCGAGATTGGCAATGCTGTCGCTGATGGCCTTGACCTGACGCTGGGTTTCCGCGCGGGTGAGGCAGGAAGCAAGAAACTCATCCTGTTCCAGCCCCTCGGTCAGGATGAGCACGGCGACCCCCGCCTCTTCGATGATCGAAAGCAGCGAGGCGTTCAGCATGAGCGGGGACCCGGCAAGCCGATTCGCTGCAGCGGACGGCGGCGAAAAATGAATGTCGCCAGTTCGCGCAGGCAACAGCCCCAGGAATGCCCGTGCTTTTTCATGGCAGCGGGCCCCAGGCAATGTTGGCCAAGACAATGTGGGATTTTGTCGCAAACCCTACAAACAGGCGGCGTGACTTCATTCGCAGAAACATGGCTGTCATTTGCGCCGCGGACGCTCGGAGGATGCGTAGTTGCTGAAGTGCCCCTCACGCGCCGCCTGGCCGCGCGCGCGCGCAATGATTTCTTGCGTTTTGCCCGGAGCCGCGGGCAGCGACACCAGTTTCTCGACTTCGGCGCTCCCGCATTCGGGGCACACGTAAGCGGTCGATCCGCGCACCAGCAACTCGAAATTGCAGTTGCATTGCTTGCAGTGAAAGTCGAATAAGGGCATGCATCCTCCTGTAGCGTTTGCGACAAACGGCTTGTACAGACAGGTATATGCAAGAACGGGGCCTGATGCACCGGCAGGCGGACAGCCGTGTCGAGAACCGGCAGGCGTGGGGGAAAACGAAGCGCGAGACTCAAACAAAACGCCCGGCGGAACCGGGCGTTGAAGGGGGCTTGCTGACCGGGCGGAGGTTATTCAAACCGCCCTTCCCGCCGGCGCCTCGCGCTTACCAGCTGGTTTCGCGCTCGGCTGTCGCGGACACCTTGTGAATGCTGAGGTCGGCGCCGTTGAACTCCTCTTCCGGATCGAGCCGCAAGCCGACAAAGCGTTTCAGGGTGCCGTACACCAGCGCGCTGCCGATCACGGCCACCAGCACGCCGCCCGCCGTCCCGATCAGCTGTGCGGCGATGCTGACGCCGCCGATGCCGCCCAGCAGCTTGCTGCCGAAAATGCCGGCGGCAATGCCGCCCCATGCACCGCACAGCCCATGCAGGGGCCACACGCCCAGCACATCGTCGATCTTCCATTTGTTCTGCGTCACCATGAACATCCACACGAAGAGCGCGCCCGCCACCAGACCCGTGGCCAGTGCGCCCAGGGGATGCATCAGGTCGGAGCCGGCGCACACGGCGACCAGACCCGCCAGCGGGCCGTTGTGAATGAAGCCCGGGTCGTTCTTGCCGATCACCAGCGCAGCCAGCGTACCGCCCACCATGGCCATCAGTGAATTGACCGCCACCAGGCCTGAAACCGCCTCGATCAACTGCGCCGACATGACGTTGAAGCCGAACCAGCCCACGGTCAGAATCCACGCGCCCAGCGCCAGAAAGGGAATATTCGACGGCGGATGCGCCGAGACCATGCCGTCCCTGGTGTAACGACCGCGCCGCGCGCCCAGAAAGTACACCGCCGGCAAGGCGATCCAGCCACCCACTGCATGCACCACCACCGACCCGGCGAAGTCATGAAACTTGGCGCCGGTACTGGCTTCCAGCCAGGCCTGGATGCCGTAGTTGCCATTCCAGACCAGGCCTTCGTAGAACGGGTACACCAGGCCGACCAGGGCAAAGGTTGCGGCAAGCTGCGGGTTGAAGCGGGCGCGTTCGGCGATGCCGCCCGACACGATGGCGGGAATCGCCGCGGCGAATGTCAGCAGGAAGAAGAACTTGACCAGGTCATAGCCGTTTTTGGCTGACAGGACTTCGGCGCTGGAAAAGAAGCTGACGCCGTAGGCGACGCTGTAACCGATGAAGAAATAGGCGATGGTGGAGACCGCGAAATCGGTGAGGATCTTGACCAGAGCGTTGACCTGGTTCTTCTTGCGCACCGTGCCCAGTTCGAGGAAGGCAAACCCGGCATGCATGGCCAGCACCATGATGCCGCCGAGCAATACAAACAGCACGTCGCTGCCTGACTTCAAAGCTTCCATACACCGTCTCCCAATTTATTTTTTATGGCTTTTTACACTCTGCCCCGGGCTCGCGCGGCGCGCCCGGTCATTTCAGATCGCGCGACTCCGGTTCTGCCTGACTCGATTCGATGCGGTCGAATTCGGAATCCATGTCCGCTTCCGACATCGGCTGGTAATCCGGTTCGGCTTCCGGTTTCGGTTTTGAAATCAGCGCCGCCACGATGATGCCAGCTTCGTACAGCACCCACAGCGGCACCGCTAGCATGAACTGCGAAATGATGTCCGGCGGGGTAAAAATCGCGCCGATGACAAAGGCGCCGACGATGACGTAGGGGCGGATTTCGCGCAGCTTGGCCACCGAGACCATGTTCATCTTGACCAGCAGCACCACGGCAACCGGCACCTCGAAGGTAATGCCGAAGGCCATGAACAGGGTCATCACGAAATCGAGATACTTGCCGATGTCGGTCATCACCGCCACGCCGACCGGCGCCACGCCGACGACAAAACCGAACACCACCGGGAACACCAGGAAGTAGGCGAACGCCATCCCCAGCAAAAACAGGATCACGCTGGCAATAATCAGCGGCACGCCCAGACGCTTCTCATGCTGATACAACCCCGGCGCGACAAACGCCCAGACCTGATAGAACACCCACGGCAGGGCCAGCAGGAACGCGGTCATCATCGTGACCTTGATCGGCACGAAGAACGGCGTGGTGACATCCGTCGCGATCATCTGCCCGCCTTTGGGCAATGCCGCCAGCATGGGCTGGGCGAGCAAGGCATACAAATCCTGCGCCCACGGGAACAGGCACACAAAAATGACGACGATCGCCACCACCGCACGCAACAGGCGGTCGCGCATTTCGATGAGATGCGAAATGAAACTGTCTTCTGTCTGGCTCATGCGGATTTGCCGGCGTGATCGCCCTGCGCCGTTTCGATCACGGCAACAGGCGCGGACGGGCGGGGATTCTGGTCGGGCAGGTCGAGCGGCAGGCTCTGCTGGGCAGGGACGTCGGCCGGCACGGCTTGGGCTGCCGGCTCGGGTACTTCCCTGTTCACGTCCGCAACCGCCTGGTTGACGCTCTCCAGCTCGTTGCGCAGGTAATCATCGACCACCGTCGCCTGCTGTCCGACATCGGCAGCCGCCGATTCGATCGATTGCTTGAATTCCTGGCCGGCACGCCGCATTTCGTCCAGCCGCATTTCCTGGCTGATGTCCGTTTTCACTGACGACACGTAGCGCTGCAGGCGGCCATACAAATGCCCGGCCGTACGCGCCACCTTGGGCAGCCGTTCAGGGCCGATGACAATCAGCGCAACCACGCCGATCACGATCAGTTCGGTAAATCCGATTTCGAACATGGATTCAGATGCAAGCTGCAGGGTTCAAGATGCAAGGCTTTCCTTGTGACTTGTACCTTGCATCTTGTTTCTCAACTCTGATGTTTGTCCTTGACTTCAACGTCGATGGTCCGACCCGCATCAGCCGAATCGTTCAGCTTCGCCGGATCCTCTTTCATGCCGTCCTTGAAACCCTTGACCGCCCCGCCCAGATCGCTGCCGATGTTTTTGAGCTTTTTGGTGCCAAAAACCAGCAACACGATGACCAGTACGATCAGCCAATGCCAGATGCTGAAACTACCCATGATGATTCTCCTTGAATTTAAGTGCGCGCAACGGGGTCGCCGCCGCCAAATACGTGTACATGCAGATGAAACACTTCCTGACCGCCGCCGCGTCCGGTGTTAACCAGGGTCTTGAAGCCGCTGTCGAGGCCGTGTTCTTTGGCCAGGCGCGGCGCCAGCAGCATGATCCTGCCGAGCAGGCGCTCGTGTTCGGGCGTGCACTCGGCCAGCGACACGATGTGCGCCTTGGGAATGATCAGCAGATGCACCCGCGCGAACGGATGAATGTCGTGAAACACCAGCAGTTCGTCGTCTTCATAGACCTTGCTGCACGGCAGCTGGCCGGCAACGATTTTGCAGAAGATGCAGTCACTCATGTCTATTCGCCTTGCCGATTCGCTTTTTCAGTCAAACCCGAGAGGCCCTCGCGACGCGCCAGTTCATTCAGCACGTCGGACGGCTTCAGTCCCTTGTGCGCCAGCAGTACCAGGGTATGAAACCACAAATCGGCGACTTCGTAGATGATCTTTTCGGGCTGGTCGTCCTTGGCCGCCATCACGGTTTCGGTCGCTTCCTCGCCGATTTTCTTCAGGATGGCATCGGTGCCCTTGGCATACAGCTTCGCCACGTAGGAACTGTCCGGCGCCGCCGTTTTGCGCGCTTCCAGCGTCTCGGCCAAACGATCCAGAATGTCGCTCATTTGCGGTAGATCTCGTCGGGGTTTTTCAGCACCGGGGTCGTCGTCACCCAGTGGGCCTGTCCCTGATCATCGCGGTCCAGTTTCTGGAGAAAACACGAACGGCGGCCGGTATGGCAGGCGATGCCGCCGAGCTGCTCGACTTTCAGCAGCACCACGTCGTTGTCGCAATCCAGGCGGATTTCGCTGACGATCTGCACATGGCCCGACTCCTCGCCCTTGCGCCACAGACGGTTGCGCGAACGCGACCAATAAACACCGCGCAGCGTGCGCGCGGTTTCTTCCAGCGCTTCGCGGTTCATCCACGCCACCATCAGGATTTCGTGGGTGACCGCGTCCTGCGCAATCGCGGGCACCAGGCCCTGCGCATCCCATTTCACGGCATCCAGCCAGTCGCTCATAGCCGCACCTCGATGCCGTGCTGCTTCATGTAGCGCTTGGCTTCGTCGACGCCGAACTCGCCGAAATGGAAAATGCTCGCCGCCAGCACCGCATCGGCATGGCCTTCGCGGATGCCATCGACCAGGTGTTGCAAGTTGCCGACGCCGCCGCTGGCGATGATGGGAATGTCGACCGCATCGGAAATCGCCCGGGTGAGTTCGAGGTCGAAGCCGCTCTTGGTGCCGTCGCGGTCCATCGAGGTCAGCAGCAGTTCGCCCGCGCCCAGCTGTGCCATCTTTTTCGCCCACTCGACGGCATCGAGCCCGGTGGCGGTGCGGCCGCCATGGGTGAACACTTCCCAATGATCACCCACGCGCTTGGAATCGATCGCCACCACGATGCACTGGCTGCCGTAGCGGTCGGCCGCATCCTTCACCAGCTGCGGGTTGAGCACGGCCGAGGTGTTGATGCCGACCTTGTCGGCGCCCGCGTTCAGCAGGCGCTGCACGTCGGCTACCGCACGCACGCCGCCGCCGACCGTCAGCGGAATGAAGACTTCGGACGCGACGGCTTCGATGATGTGCAGAATCAGGTCGCGATTGTCGGACGTCGCCGTGATGTCGAGAAAGGTCAGTTCGTCGGCGCCCGCCTCGTTGTAACGGCGCGCGATTTCGACCGGGTCGCCGGCATCCTTGAGCTCGACGAAGTTGACGCCTTTGACGACGCGCCCATCGGTGACATCGAGACAGGGAATGATGCGCTTGGCGAGCATGGCCTAGACGCCGAACACGCCGCCAGCCAGTTCGTCGGCCAGTTTCTGCGCAACGACGAAATCCAGCGTGCCCTGATAAATCGCACGCCCGGTGATCGCACCGATGATGCCGTCGCGCGCAACCGCCGAAAGCGCCTTCACGTCGTCAAGATTGGTGATGCCGCCGCTGGCAATCACCGGGATCGACAGCGCTTGCGCCAGCTTCTGCGTGGCGTCGACATTGACCCCGGTCAGCATGCCGTCTCGACCGATGTCGGTGTAAATGATGGCTTCGACGCCATAGCCTTCGAACCGCTTGGCCAGGTCGATCACGTCGTGGCCGGTGATCTTGGACCAGCCTTCGACCGCGATCTTGCCATCCTTGGCATCGAGCCCGACCATCACATGGCCGGGAAAGGCATCGCAGGCCTCGTGCAGGAAACCGGGGTTTTTCACTGCGGCGGTGCCGATGATGACGTAGCGCACGCCGTCGTCGAGATAGCGCTCGATGGTCGCAAGGTCGCGAATGCCGCCGCCCAGCTGCACCGGCATGTCGTCGCCCACGGCATCGACGATGGAGCGGATCGCCGCATCGTTGATCGGTTTGCCGGCAAACGCGCCGTTCAGATCGACCAGATGCAGGCGGCGCGCACCCTGCGCTTTCCAGTGCAGCGCAGTGGCGGCCGGATCCTCCGAAAACACGGTGGCCTTGTCCATTTCGCCCTGTTCGAGGCGAACGCAATGGCCGTCTTTAAGATCAATCGCAGGAATAATTAACATGGCTAATCAGCAAGGTCGTACAGACGAAAAGTTGAAAGACAATCAAAATATCAGGCGCAGGCTGCGCCCGACATATCACAGGCGGCCTCGCCTTCACCCGGGTTCCAGGTGACGAAATTGCCCAGTAGCGCCATCCCGGCGTTCTGGCTTTTTTCCGGGTGAAACTGAACCGCAAAAATATTGCCCGTGGCCACCGCACAAGTGAACGGGAACGGGTAATGCGAAAACCCGGCAATCAGGTCCGGCGAATCGGGCTGGACGAAATAGCTGTGCACGAAATAAAAACGCTCACCCTCTTCGATCCCCGACCACAGCGGGTGCGCTGCGGTTTGGTGAACGTTGTTCCAGCCCATGTGCGGCACCTTGAGCTTGTTGCCTTCGGCGTCGACCATCGCCTCTGCCGGAAACCGCTGCACGGTGCCGGGCAACAACCCCAGACACGCGGTATCGCCTTCCTCGCTGTGTTCGAACAACACCTGCATGCCCATGCAGATTCCCAGAAACGGCTTGCTGTGCGCCGCGTCGATAATCACCTGACGCAGGCCGCGCGCATCGATTTCACGCATGCAGTCGGGCGCGGCGCCCTGGCCCGGGAACACCACGCGTCCCGCCTGCGCGATCACGGCCGGGTCGGACGTCACCACGACCGTCATGGCCGGGGCAACGTGCTCGATCGCCTTGGACACCGAACGCAGGTTCCCCATGCCGTAGTCGACAACGGCGATATCCACGCTCACCGCGCAGCCCTTTTTTCGCACGTCATAGAACACCCTTGGTCGACGGCATCACATCGCCCATGCGTGCATCGGGTTCAACCGCCATCCGCAAGGCACGGCCGAACGCCTTGAAAATCGTCTCGGCCTGGTGGTGGGCATTGATGCCGCGCAGATTGTCGATATGCAAGGTGACGCCCGCATGATTGATGAAGCCGCGGAAGAATTCGAGGAACAGATCGACATCGAAATCGCCGATGCGCGCCCGCGTGTAATCGACGTGGTATTCGATCCCCGGGCGGCCCGACAGGTCAATTACCACGCGCGACAGAGCTTCGTCGAGCGGCACGTAGGCATGGCCGTAGCGGCGGATGCCTTTTTTGTCGCCCAGCGCCTGCGCAAAAGCCTGACCAAAGGTGATGCCGGTGTCTTCCACCGTGTGGTGGGCATCGATGTGCAGATCGCCTTTGGCCTGGATATCCAGGTCGATCAGGCCATGGCGCGCGATCTGGTCCAGCATGTGATCCAGAAACGGCACGCCGGTCGCGAGCTTGGCTGCGCCCGTGCCGTCGAGATTGAGGCTGACGGTAATCTGGGTTTCCAGGGTGTTGCGGGTAACGGTGGCGGTGCGCATGGCGTCGGGGGTTCAGGCGGTAAAAGGATTCTAGCAGGCGACCAGGGTTTTCAATGCGGCAATCAGCGCATCGCATTGTGCATCGGTGCCGATGGTGATGCGCAAGAACGGCGCGATCCGGGCGGGTTGTTTGAAATGGCGCACGATGATGCTGCGTTCGCGCAGTCCCGCAGCCAGTTCGGCGCCATCGTGCGCAGGATGACGGGCAAAGATGAAATTGGCGGTCGACGGCAATACCTCGAACCCCAAGTCGCTCATCTCAGCCACCAGCCGGGTGCGCGTCGCCACCACGCGGGCGCACAGCGCCTCGAAATAGCCGTGATCCTGCAGCGAAGCCAGCGCGCCCGCCTGCGCAAAGCGGTCGAGCGGATAGGAGTTGAAACTGTCCTTGACGCGGTTGAGCGCCTCGATCAGGTGCGGCTGACCAATCGCATACCCCACCCGCAAGCCGGCCAGCGCATGCGATTTGGACAGGGTCCGGGTCACCAGCAGCTGCGGGTAACGCGCCACCAGGCTCACCGCCGACTCGCCGCCGAAATCGATATACGCTTCGTCGATCACCACCACCGAATCCGGGTTGCCCGCCAGCAGGCGCTCGATTTCGCTCAATGCCAGCAGGCGTCCGGTCGGCGCGTTGGGGTTGGGGAAGATCACCCCGCCGTTGGGTATCAGGTAGTCATCGACCCGGATTTCGAACGCATCCGTGAGCGGCACCTGGCGATAGGCGATTTCATACAACCCGCAGTACACCGGATAAAAGCTGTAGCTGATGTCGGGGAACAGGATCGGCGCATCGTGCTTCAGCAGCGCCATGAAGGCATGCGCCAGCACTTCGTCCGAACCGTTGCCGACAAACACCTGATCGGCATTCACGCCGTGATAGGCGGCAATGCCCGCACGCAGGCGGTCCGAATTGGGGTCGGGGTACAGGCGCAGAGTATCGGCCGCTTCGGCGCGCACCGCCTCGAGCACCCTGGGGCTGGGGCCGTAGGGGCACTCGTTGGTGTTGAGCTTGACCAGATTGGCGAGCTTGGGCTGCTCGCCCGGCACATACGGCGTCAGGCCGTGCACCACGGCGCTCCAGTACTGACTCATGACCGCAGGCTCATTTGTGGGTCAGGCGGTATTCGGCAGAGCGCGCGTGTGCCTGCAGGCCCTCGCCGTACGCCAGGGTGGCGGCGATCCGCCCCAGCGTCTGCGCACCGGCTTGCGACACGTGAATCAGGCTGCTGCGTTTCTGGAAGTCGTAGACGCCCAGCGGCGACGAAAAACGCGCCGTGCGCGAAGTCGGCAGCACGTGGTTCGGCCCGGCGCAATAATCGCCAAGCGCTTCGCAGGTGTTCTTGCCCATGAAAATCGCGCCGGCGTGCCTGAGCAGCGGCAGCAGCGCGTCGGGATCGGCTATCGATAGTTCCAGGTGTTCCGGGGCAATGCTGTTCGATATGGCCGCGGCGTCAGCCAGGTCGCGGGTCTTGATCAGCGCGCCGCGATTGGTGAGCGACGTGGCAATCACCTCGCTGCGCGGCATTTCCTTGATCAGCCTGTCGATGGCGGCGGCGACCGCATCCAGGTACGCGGCGTCGGGCGACAGCAGAATCGACTGCGCCATTTCATCGTGTTCGGCCTGCGAGAACAGGTCCATCGCCACCCATTCCGCTGGCGTGTTGCCGTCGGCGATCACCAGAATCTCGGAAGGGCCGGCAATCATGTCGATGCCCACCGTGCCGAACACGCGGCGCTTGGCCGCTGCCACGTAGGCGTTGCCGGGGCCGACGATCTTGTCGACCTGCGGCACGGTCGCGGTACCGTAGGCCAGAGCCGCCACCGCCTGCGCGCCGCCGATGGTGAATACGCGATCCACGCCGGCAATCGCAGCGGCGGCGAGCACCAACTGGTTGTGCTCGCCATTCGGCGTCGGCACCACCATGATGAGTTCACCCACGCCGGCCACCTTGGCCGGAATCGCATTCATCAGCACGGAAGACGGATACGCCGCCTTGCCGCCCGGCACATAGAGCCCGACGCGGTCGAGCGGGGTGATTTTCTGCCCCAGCACCGTGCCGTCCGCTTCGGTATAGGTCCACGATGCCTGGGTCTGCCGCTCGTGATAGCTGCGCACGCGCGCGGCGGCCGCTTCCAGTGCCTGACGGGTGTCGGCAGGCAAAGCATCGAGCGCGGTCTGCAACTGGGCCGAACTCAGTTCCAGGCTGGCAAGCGAAGCCGCCGGCAGATGATCGAAGCGTTCGGTGTACTCGAGCACGGCGGCGTCGCCGCGTGTTTTGACGTCATGCAGAATCGCGGCCACGGTCTGCTCGATGGCCGCATCGGCGGCATCGTCAAACTGCAAAAGCCGGGTCAGACGCGCCTGGAAATCAGGCTGCGTACTATCGAGTCGGGTAAGCGTAACCACAGGATTCCATTTCCAAAAATGCGGGTTCGATTGTACCGGTTTTTGGCGCATTGCCGCCTTCGGCTTGGCCCGGCCAGATGATACTCATACCCATTCGCGCGATTAGACAAAGTCCAGATTGGACATTATCATTGCGCGCATGAATTACACGCGCGACAACATGGCTGGGCTTTTGCGCGGCCACGAGATCAATCCGACCCACCAGCGGATCGAGATCGCGCATGCCTTGTTTTCGCGCCAGGAACATCTCTCGGCCGATCAGGTGATGGCGGCCGTCAACACCCGCCACTCGGAAACCTCCAAGGCCACGGTCTACAACACGCTGAAGCTGTTTCTGGAGAAGGGTCTGGTGCGCGAAGTCATCGTCGATCCGAGCAAGGTGTTCTACGATCCCAACACCACCCCGCACCATCATCTATATGAAGTGGACAGCGGCAAGCTGTCCGACATCGACGCCGGATCAGTGCAGATTTCCGGCCTGCCGCCCCTGCCCGACGGCATGGTGACGGAAGGCATCGATCTCATCGTCCGCGTGCGTCGCCAACCCTGAACGTGCGCCCGTTGCCACAACGGGTCCCTGCCTGACCGTTCAGTCCGGATCGGATCCGGATACTGCCAGATCTGATTCGGACGCCGCCTGCAACGCAGCCAGCGCTTCCCGATGTTCCTGGTACTGCCGCGCAAAAATCCGCTCCAGCTCATCGATCGCCTCGACCGCCGGCACGCCGTGGATCAGGTGCCGGGTCATCTGCGCCGAGGCTTCGTGAAAAATCTTGTTGCGCTCCAGCATCGGGTAAGTCTGCGTCAGACGCTGGATCGCCTTGACCACGTTTTCCTGCTCGGGGCGTGGAATCGGCAGCGGCTCCGAGGGCGGGGCGGCAGCGACTTCGGCACCCTCCTTGCCCGCCAGAAACTCGGCGTAATCCAGCAAAGCCTGCTGGCGCGGCGCAGAGAGCGACCGGAAAATCGAGGTCAGCCGCTTGCCGTCCCGCATCAGCGTGCGCGTCCCTTGGCCTGACGCTTGAGCGGCGATGCTTCCAGTCCGCATTGCTGGAACTTGACTTCGACAAAGCTGATGAAGGCATCGAGCAGCTTGCTGCGGAATTTCCTGGGCGCATAAACCATCGACAGCTCGCGCGTCAGCCGGGGGCTGAGCGGCACCGCCACCAGCGTGCCCAGTTGCAGTTCCTTGGCAACCGTGGACGCCGACATGATGGCCACGCCCAGATTGGCCTCGACCGCGCCCTTGATCGCTTCGCGACTGCCCAACTCCATTTCGATGTGCAAATCGTCGGGGTTGACGTTGTGCTGCTTGAAGAACTCGTCGACCACTTCACGCGTACCCGAACCGTGTTCGCGCGACACATAGGGCTGATCGGCGATATCGCGCGCGGTTACGCTGTTGTGCCCGGCCAGCGCATGGTTTGGCGCGCAAACCATCACCAGTTCGTCTTCGCAGCAGGCCAGAGTCGACAGATTGGGATCGTGCGACGGCGCTTCGATCAAACCCACATCAAGTGAATGATCTGCCACTTTGGCCGCAATGGTTTCCGAGTTGGCAACGGTCAAACGCGCCTGCACCTGCGGGAAACGCGCCTTGAATTCGCCCAGGATGCGCGGCAACTGGTATTCGGCAATGGTGGTCGACGCGCCGATCATCAAGGGGCCGGTCACCTGGCCGGTCAATTCGCCGACCCGCGCTTCCATCTCTCCGCTCAACGCCAGAATCCGCTCGGAATAACCCAGCACCATTTCGCCCACCGGCGTCAGTGAAATCTTGCCGTGGCTGCGTTCGAACAAACGGGTATTGAAATGTTCTTCCAGTTGCTTGACCTGAAAAGTCACGGCCGGCTGTGTCATGTACAGGATATCGGCCGCTTTGGTGAAGCTGAGCTGTTTGGCAACGGTATAGAATACTTGCAGTCTGCGGTCAGCCATAAATCCATGTCGTGGGGTCAGTAAAGAATTTTATTCAACCACAAAGCCCACCGTCATGAAACATGAGTCACACCAAGTTACTGTAATCTCACGCGTTTGATCGCCCCGAACACGCTGCAAACACGCGCTTTCCGCCCTGCCTATCTGATTACTTGAATTTTGAACCGCGCTTTCTACACCATCTTGCTCGCGCAGTTCATGTCCGCCCTGGCCGACAACGCCCTGCTCTTCGCCGCCATCGGTTTGCTGGTGTTTTTTGCTGCGCCGGACTGGCACTCGCCGCTGCTGCAAACCGTCTTCGTGATCGCCTACATCGTGCTGGCGCCGCTGGTCGGGGCGTTTGCCGACGCGCTGCCCAAAGGGCGCGTCATGCTGATCGCCAACACGGTCAAATTTGTCGGCTGCATCGCCATGCTGGGCGGCCTGCATCCGCTGCTGTCCTACATCATCGTGGGGATCGGCGCGGCCATGTACTCTCCGGCCAAATACGGCATCCTCACTGAACTGCTGCCGCCCGAAAAACTGGTGGTCGCCAACAGCTGGGTGGAAGGCGCGACGGTCGCAGCGATCGTGCTGGGCGCCATCATCGGCGGTGCACTCATCAATCCGCATCTGGCCGAATCCACGCTGCAAAGCCTGGGCATAGACGGTCTGCTGATCGCGCCCAAATTCGCCATTGTCGTCACCACCGGCCTGTACCTGGGCGCGGCCGTCATCAACCTGTTCATTCCGCGCCTGCCGATCGACCACAAGCCCGCAAACAACTCACCCCTGTTCCTGCTGCACGATTTTGGCCACAGCTTCATGCTGTTGTGGCGCGACCCGCTCGGCCAGGTATCGCTTGCCGTCACCACGCTGTTCTGGGGCGTCGGCGCCACCCTGCGCCTGCTGATCATCGAATGGGCGGCGCTCAACCTCAAATATTCGCTCGGCGAAGCCACCCAGCTCACGGCCGCCACCGCGGTCGGCATCGCCCTGGGTTCCATTCTTGCCGGTAAATACGTCCGCCTCGAACACGCCATCCGCACCCTGCCGGCCGGCATCGTGCTGGGGCTGATCCCGATCTCGCTGATCTGGGTGGAAAGCCTGCCGCTGGCGCTGTTCCTGCTGATCCTGCTGGGTGTGCTCGCCGCGTTTTTCGTGGTGCCGATGAATGCCCTACTGCAGCATCGCGGCCATCTGTTGATGGGCGCCGGCCACTCCATTGCGCAGCAGAATTTCAATGAAAACATCAGCATCCTGCTGCTGACCGGAGCTTATGCCTTGATGATTCGCGCGGACTGGCACATCCACACCATCGTCTGGGTGTTCGGCCTGTTCATCAGCAGCGTGATGACGGCGATCTGGCTGCGCCACCGCAATGACGTCGTGCACTAGTGTCGTGAACCAGAATTATCGAAACATAAAACGGCGTCTTTTTCCGCATGGCAGCGTTGCTCGTCGTTGCCATAGAGCCAGCTATGTCGCCTCCTCGCGCCTTGCCCTGCGAAAAAATTCATCCGTTTTATTTGTCCCGCTATTTCTGGTTCACGACACTAGCCTATAAAACAGTCGGCAAACCCCGCAACCGACCGGCAGTGCGCTGCGCCCCCACATGAACGAAATCCTCGCCTGGCTCCCCGCCGAACTCGCCGCCCTGCCGCGCTACGTGGTGGCGCTGGCGATCGGCCTGCTGATGGGGCTAGAGCGCGAGCGCAACCCGGCGGCCAAGGCGGGCTTGCGCACCTTCGCGCTGACGGCGCTGCTGGGCGTGCTGGCGGCGCATCTGGCGACCGCACTGGACGAACAGTGGCTGATCGCGGTGGGGCTGCTGCTGGTCGGCGCCATGATGATCGCTGCCTATCTGCGTGATCCACAGCCGGAAGGTGACCCGGGAACAACGACCGTGGCTGCGCTGATGCTGTGCTATGGCCTCGGCGTGCTGGTGTGGCACGCCGAAATCCAGCTGGCGGTGATGCTGGGGATCGGGGCGACGGTGCTGCTGTATTTCAAGCCGGAACTGCGCGGCTGGAGCCAGCACATGACGCGGCGCGATCTGTTGTCGGTGCTGCAGTTTTCGGTACTGTCGCTGATCATCCTGCCGCTGGTGCCCAACCGGGATTACGGCCCCTACGGCGCGCTCAACCCGTATCAGATCTGGTGGATGGTGGTGCTGATCGCAGGCGTCGGCCTGGCGGGCTACGCCGCGCTGCGTCTGGTCGGGCAACAACGCGGCGCGGCGATCCTC